>NZ_JAKRMZ010000040.1:0-5293 GCF_022345915.1 Corynebacterium sp. ACRQP
CTGTTTTCTCGTTCTGCGACGACGAACCCGACGATGGCGCGCGAGTACAGATCGATCACCATGTGCAACGCGAAGGTTTGTCCGTAGTACTGGCCAGGCAAAAACGTGATGTCCCAGCACAGCACCTGCCCGGGGGCGGTGGCGTGCACATGCGGCGGTGTGGCGTCGTGGCGGCGTTTGGCTTGTCTGGCTTTGGTGTTGTGGCGTTGGTGCAGCAGTTTGCCGTGGGCTTTGGCCACCCGGTAGAAGCTGCGCAGACTCGCCAGGTAGATCCCGTTGTTCAACGCGGCGTAAAACACCTGGTCCACCCCGCAATGCGGATTGTCGTCCAGCAGCTCCACTATGTCTGTGACTGTGGCATCAGACAGCCGGTTGATCCGGCGCCTGTGATGCGGGATCGGGTTGTCGGTGCGTGGGCGCGGATTGATTTCGTAGAAGACCCGGCTGCGCGAGGCACCGATGATGCCCATCGCCTTCGTTTTGGAGTATCCGACGGAAACGAGCTGGTTGATCAGCGTTTCTTCCGCTTGCCGGCCTTGCTCGTAGAGGCGTTGTTGGGCGTCGGTGAGGACTTTTCCTCCGCGTTTGAGTCCACGCCAGGTGCTCCTGGCATGGTCGCTAAAGCTTTTCCCAACACATCAGTGGCCAGCTCAGCCCGCTCTGCCCTTTCCGTCGCCTTATCTAAGGCACGCTGCATTGCTTCTTCCCGGTGTTTCGCATCGAGTTCGAGCTTGCGTTTGTCCTGCGTCAGCGCAGAAATTTCCTTGCGCAGCTGCTGAATTTCGGCGCATTCATCCATCGTCAACGTTCCAACCCTCCTTGGCCTTGTGCGTGTTGGCAGATCACCGTCAGCCACCATTGCGGTCCAGCGTCGCACGGTCTGATGGGCAAGTCCATGCGCCACTAACCAGGCTTCTTTCTGGCCATGCGGTACTAACCCGTACTCGACGACAACCTCACGGATGTACTCCGCACTAGGTCTGCCCAGGTAGGCAGCATCAGCCATGTGTTTGGCGCGCTCGACGCCGTCAAGGCCGTCGTCCACGGTTTTCGATTTCTGCAGTGCGCGGGCCCAACGCTTGATGTTGAGATATTGAATTCCCTGCCGGGCGCACCACGGGCCTTTCGTGCCATGCGGCAACAGGTTGTAAATCGTGATCATCTGCCGCTGCTGCGCTGGATGAAACCAACTGCCAGAACCGGTCACGCGGTACGGGGAGAACACGAACGCCACAGCGTCAAGCGATGTCAACGTCTCCTCATCGAGTACTTCCCCCGCCGCCAGCACACGCGGCGGCAGCGACAAGATCTCCTCGACCCCCTCGCGCGACGTCTTAGGCTTGACCTTTCGGGCAACCACCGGGGCATCAACGGACGGTGGCGACGTCAACGACGACGGCACCAACTGAGGCAACTGTGAATCGGTCATGAACAAAACCTCCTACGGTACGTCGTTCACAACCACTCTGGCACTAAGGGGCGGTTGTCACATCCGTCACCGAGCCCCAGTGGGCGTCACCGCCCAAAGACGCGCCCGGTCACGGGTCATCCGCACCAATTCGGGATGTTCCGAAGTCAACCCAAATACTGAGCGCGCGCTTTCATGGCGTGGATGATTATCTCTCTCCCACTATCGAAAACCAGCAAGACAAACTCCAACAGCCTGCCTGCATGGTCCGGGCCGATTATTAACCATCTCCGCGGGTCAGCTTCATCGTCTAGCGGCCGTGAAGTGAGCGCGTGCGCAAATGCATGGTGCACCGCATCATCACTGAGACGGTCTCTCTTGTAATGCTTCCGCGCCGAACGGTGAATTTCAGGCGACATTCGTCCACTGCCGGATAGCCTCACGGATCGCATCCGACCGGGTGGTCAGACCCTCCGCTTCGGCGCGGGACATGAGGGCGGCGATCGTTTCGTCGTCGAGACGCACCGGTACGACCGTACCTGCACCTCTACCTACTGGTGGACGACCTCGGCGGGGAGCCGGCAGCTTCGAAAGGTCGTACCCCGCTTCAGCCTCATCAGCCCACTGCTGAATTTGCTCTTCGGTGATGGATTTGCCGTGGATCTTTTCCATGCGAATATCGTATACGAAAATCCGCCCCTACCGCCCGAGCACCCGGCGCACGAAACGGCGCCACACCACCCGCGCCACGGAGTGCGGCAGCGCCACCACTTCCCGCGCGTAGTTTTTCACCCGCGACGTCTTTGGGGTCGGCGCCGCTACTAACTGCACCGGAATGCCCAGGTGCCAGGCCCACACGCGGGTGCGCAAGACGTGGAACCCGCTGGTCACCACGGTCAGGCACGCGGCATCCGGGAACAGCGCCCGGGAGCGCTCCAGGTTTTCGTTGGTGGAGCGTGCCTGAGGCTCCAGCACGATCGACGACTCGGGCACCCCGCGGACCAGCAACCAGTCGGCCATCACCTCCGCCTCCCCAAAACCGGAGACGACCAGCGGCGCGGGGGCCGCACGCCACACTTCAATCGCCCGCCGCAGGCGGAACTCGAGCATGCGCGAAGGGCGCCCGTCCACGATGCGGGCGCCCAGCACGACGATTGGGTTATTCACCCATCAGGCGCTGGCGCAGCGCCTCGTCCTTGCGCTCGACCTCGGCCGCCATGCGCGCCTGGTAATCCACCATCTTGCGCTGCACGGCCGGGTCGGCGGCACCCAGGATGCGCGCGGCCAGAAGACCTGCGTTTTTCGCCCCGCCAATGGAGACGGTGGCCACCGGCACCCCGCCCGGCATCTGCACGATGGACAGCAGCGAGTCCAGTCCGTCCAGCGTGTCCAGGGCGCGCGGGATGCCGATGACCGGCAGCGGCGTCGCAGCGGCGACCATGCCCGGTAGGTGCGCCGCACCGCCGGCGCAGGCGATGATCACCTGCAGTTCGCGCGTGTGCGCTTCCTTGGCGTAGGCCAGCATTTTCTCTGGCGTGCGGTGCGCGGAGACCACGCCGACTTCAAACGGGATGCCGAATTCGGCGAGCACCTCGGCGGCCGGGGCGACGGTGTCCCAGTCCGAGTCGGAGCCCATGATGATGCCAACGACTGGCTGTGCCATGTGTCTAGTCCTTCCAGGTTGCGTGGATGATGTAGTGCGCGGCGTCCTCGGCCACGGCGAGCGCTTCCTCGACGGTGTCGGCGCACACGTTGACGTGGCCCATCTTGCGGCCGGGGCGGTGGTCCTTGCCGTAGAGGTGCACCTTGGCCTGCGGGTACTTGCGCATCACCGCAATGACGCGCTCGGCCATCGGCACGGAGGGGTCCTCGTCGCCGCCGAGGGTGTTGACCATGACGGTTGCGGGCGAAAGCTTATCGACGGCACCTAACGGCCAATCCAGCACAGCCCGCACATGCTGCTCGAACTGGGAGGTCACGCACCCGTCCTGGGTCCAGTGGCCGGTGTTGTGCGGGCGCATGGCCAGCTCGTTGACCGACACTTCCGGGCCGCTGTCGCCCTCGTACTCGAACAGCTCCACGGCCAACACGCCGGTCACGCCCAAGCCTTCGGCGACCTGCACGGCGAGCTCCTCGCAGCGTTTGGCCAGCTCCGGGGACATGCCCGGCGCGGGCGCGATGGCCACGCGGCAGATGCCGCCGTCCTGGCGCGACTCCACCACCGGCCAGGCGCGCACGTCGCCGGAGCGGTTGCGCGCCACCATCGCGGAAAGCTCACGGGTGAACGCGACCTTCTTCTCCGCCATCAGCGGCAGGTCGCGGCCCAGCAGGTCCTCGACCAGCTCGGCGCACTCTTCGCGTGACGACGGGAACCACACCCCGTGGCCGTCGTAGCCGCCGCGGGTGGCTTTCAGACACACCTGGCCGCCGGTCTCATCCCAGAACGCCTCGGCGTCCGCGGCCGACGCGATCGCTGCGAACGCGGGCACCGGCAGGCCTGCCTCGGACAGGCGCTTACGCTGCTCGAGTTTGTCCTGTGCGTAGATCAAAGCATCGGGGCGGGGCTCGACGGCCACGCCACCGTCGATAAGCAATTGCGCGTACTCGTTGGGCACATGCTCATGGTCGAAGGTGACCGCATCCGCGCCACCCACGACCGCGCGCAGATCCTCGAGCTTGGTGTAATCGCCGAGGCGCACATCGCCGAACACCTGCGCCGCCGAGGCATCCTTACTCGCGGCGAGCACGCGGGTCTCCACGCCGAGTTCGATCGCTTCCGTCTGCATCATCCGTGCCAACTGGCCGTCGCCGATGACGGCGACGACGGGCATCCCATAGGCGTTGCTCACCCTGCACACTGTAGTCGCCCCTCCGACTAGCATCGCAGCCATGTCTGCAACGATTGCCCGCCACACCATTTTCCAAAACTCGCTGATGACCGCGCTTCTCGACGGCATCTACGACGGCGAGCTGACCATCAGCGACATCCTGAGCAAAGGCAACTTCGGCCTGGGCACCTTCGACGCCCTCGACGGCGAGATGCTCATCCTCGACGGGGTGTGCCACCAGCTCACCTCCGACGGCAAAGCGCGCGTGGCCGATTTGGACCAGCGCACCCCGTTTACCGTGGTGACCAACTTCGTGCCGCGGATGCGCTTCGACGCGCCCGCCGGCATGGTGCGCTCCGAGCTGGCCAAGTTCATCGACGACGCCGAGCCGAGCCACAACTTCTTCACCGCCGTGAAGATCACCGGCCGGTTCAAGGAAGTGGTGGTGCGCACGGTGACCAAGCAGGAAAAGCCCTACCCGCCGATGTCCGAGGCCGTCTCCGACGACGCGGAGCACGTCTTCACCGACGTCGAAGGTGTCATCGGCGGTTTCCGCACCCCCATGTACGCCAAGGGCATCGGCGTGCCGGGCTGCCACGTGCACTTCATCGATAACGAGCATTCGCGCGGCGGCCACGTGCTGGACTACACCGTGGACGAGGCCGTGATCGAGCTGTGCCCCGGCACCGACATGGAGCTGCACCTGCCGGTCACCGCCGAGTTCTTGGGCGGCAAGCTCTCCCCCGAAGACCTGGACGAGCAGCTGCACACCACCGAGATCAAGGGTGACAAGTAGCGCCCAGCGCCGGGCGGAAAGGGTGCGCCGGACGGGGTTCCTGACAGATTACGGCAGCCGTTTGTGCCGACCTGGGGATATAGGGGCGCACTGACAGATTCCGCCACGAAGTGTCGGAGATAGGGGCTCCCGAGGCGAGGCGCGCGGCCGGCGCCCGCGCCGGCGCCCGCCCCCCGCCCCCCGCCAAGCGCCCCCGACCCAGCCCCCCCCGCACCACCAAAACCACCCCGCGCCGCAATCCCACCCCCCCCCAAAACAACG
>NZ_JAKRMZ010000041.1:0-3014 GCF_022345915.1 Corynebacterium sp. ACRQP
CCAAGCTCTGATCACCGCAGCATGCCGCAACGACTACTCCGCCAGGTTCTACCGCACCGACATGCTTGCCGCGCACTTCGCAGTGATGCCGCTCGACGACCCAGCCCGGCTCAAACTCACCCACGAGTTGATCAGCGTCGACGTGTTAGTCCTCGACGACTTCCTCACCACCCCAGTCGACGCCGCCACCGCACACCTGCTCTTCAACATTCTCTCCGAACGAGAAGGCAACCGATCAACAATCGTGACCTCACAGTTCACCCCGCAAGACTGGTACAGATCCATCCCGGACGCCGTCATCGCCGAATCCATCCTCAACCGACTCATCGCCGGCGCCGAAATCATCACCCTCGAAGGGCCAAACATGAGACTGGAAGCTAACCAGTAACTCCACAACACGCCTGAGCGGGGACCGCTACCGGATCCCCACTCAGGCGCTACCACAAACTCACCACACCGCTACCATTTCAATCTTCTAAACATGTCACGGGCTCAGCGTTCTGTTGTTTCAGAGATTCCTCGAAAGGGACTTGTATGAAGAAGAACTACATCGCTCGTCGCCGCGGCACTTCGGTTGCCGCTGCCGCGTTGTCGTTGGCTTTGGTTGTGCCTTTGGCGCAGCCGGTGGCGTTTGCGCAAGAAGCGCCTGCTGCAGTGGCTGCTGCTGACGCTCCTGCCGACGCGCGGGGGAAAAATGAGTTGGTGCCAAACGCGATCTACACCAAGGGTGGCTGGCGTGACTACTACGGCTACCACGGCTATGCCTACATCAATAAGCAGGGCCGTGCGGATGATCTGGCGGAGAGTAATGAGCCGCTGAAGGGCAATGTCATCTACTTACAGTATGTAAATAAGAACGGCGAGGTTTCGCCGACGTTTTACACGTTGACAGATTCCGAGGGGCGCTTCTCGTTTGATCTATCGGAGAGTGTGACGGACCCGATTGGTGCACCGCGCTGGTATCTGGCCGGTGATAGCGACTTTAAGGTCCGTGTCTGGGGCGAGAACCCGGATGAATCGAAGTACTCGGTGGTTATGGCTGGCGATATGCAGTCTGGCCGTTACACCAAGCGTTTGGATCGTGTTCAGGAGTCGTGGAACTTTACGGTTGGTCCGGCGGGTTCGCGTATTACCAACGGTCGTTTTGTGCTGGAGGAGAAGCCGAACCACGTTGGTTGGTTGGCCAAGCCGGAAGAGGATTGGACCCGAGCTCTCGACAGTGAGACCGGCGAACCGACCGTTGATGGTCAGTTCCCGGACTACGGCCGTCACGGTGCGATCGATGGCGGTACGCGTATTTGGTGGGAGTCTGGTGAAAACGCTGGCTCGCTGCCGAGCCAGTACGCCTACAACGTCAATCAGGGTGACCGTGCCGCTGGTGGCGTAGAGATTGTTGCGTCTTACCTCAACGATGAAGTTGTGCGTGAGATTGAGGCGTGGAAGGACGCTAACCCGGGCTACACAGTTGAGCAGGAACGTGAGAACCAAAAACGCATCATTGATGCGTACCAGGGTGAGCACGGTGAAGGTTCCCACATTGCAGAAACGGTTGTTGCGCCGTCGAAGGCTGATGGTTCCTTCTACCTTCCGTTCAAGGGGACGAAGGGCTACTCCTGGAAGCGATCGAACCTCGGTGCGAACAAGGTTGTCAGTGAGGACGAGTGGGGCAAGGTCGCTGATGACTACAAGAATGACAGCCTGAGCACGTTCAACGGGGCGTCGTTGCGGGACGTACGCCACGTCAACACCGATTACATGTACGTCTACCCTCGTATCGAGGGTCGCGATGTGAAGCTGTCGTCGTTCCCGATGAACATGTTCCAGAACATCGAGGACTTGGGTAGCTCGGGGACGAGTAACAACATGGGCAATATTCGCTTCCCGTTGATTAATGCGCAGCCGATTTTTGATATTCCGGAGTACAACTCGTATGACAATAAGGGCCGTGCGGGTTCGAAGGTGACCACGAAGACTGCTGGATTGGTGCCGAACACGGATTATGCGATTCGTTGGTACGCCACGACCGAGGACGGTACGCAGGAAGAGCTTGAGGATGCAATGTGCATCGTCAAGAGTGATGACAAGGGTGTGCTGCCGTCGTGTGATTTCCAGGCGCCTGAGGATCTGAAGGAGACCACGGTCTTTACAGCAGCTGTGGTTGGTGTTGATCCGGCGTCTGGTGAGCCGTCTGATCGTTGGGAGATGGCAGACTCTTTTACCGCTGTGGTGCCGGAGCAGTTGCCGTTGGGTTCGAAGTATGACGAGTACTCGGCTGATGAGGTTGCGCCACTGTTCAATGATCTGCCGAACAACGTCGTTGAGGGTGCCGAGCCGGAGTACGCTGCTGAGGGTCTGCCTGCGGGTCTGAAGATTGATCCGAAGACGGGCGAAATCACGGGTACCCCGACCGAGGCTGGTACCACTGAGGTAACCGTAACCCGCACGGTTGATGTTGAGGTCGAAAAGTGGGTTCCGGAAATCGACGCTGAGGGCAATCCGGTGTACGAGAATCCGGATGCGCCTGAGGAAGATCGTGTTGAAAAGGTCACGAAGCAGACGGTGACTGAGCCTCGTAAGGAAGAGGTCGTTACCAAGATTGTGGTGACGGACACTCCGCTTGCTGATGGCGTCGTTGGTGAGGAGTATTCCCAGGATGTCAAGCCGGAAGGCTTCGATGCTCTGCCGCAGGGCTTCGAGCTGAAGAAAGACTCCATCACGGTTGAGGGACTTCCGGAAGGTTTGCAGTTCGAGGGCGGCAAGATCACCGGTACTCCAACGGCTGAAGCTGCGGCTTCTGAGGAGAATCCAAACGTTACCGTGACCTACACGTTGGTGGATCAGGACGGCAACGAGACTCCTGGACACATCGATGTTGTGCCGCTGAACATTAAGTCGGCGGCGCAGAACGATGAGTTCGAGCCTGAGTATGGGGACGGCAACGGTAAGCCGGGCGAGGATGTGACGGTTCCGGCTCCGACGTTCAAGGACAAGGACGGCAAGGAGACCAAGGCGCC
>NZ_JAKRMZ010000042.1:0-2769 GCF_022345915.1 Corynebacterium sp. ACRQP
CCGCCGCCCCCGCCCCGCGAAAGTCGAGTACGGGAGGTCGAGTACGCCCTCTATTTGGGCCGGACTCGACCTCCGCCGCTCGACTTTTGGCGGGGCCCTTTCGTTCTCGCCAGTAGCCATGTACTCTGAGCGAAACAAACAAACATCGGGGGGGGAAATATGGACAGGAGAAAGCTAGCGCAGCTGCTGGTCAGACCGGGGGAGTCGGACCGTCAAACGTGCATCAAGTTATCCGCGAACAAATTCATCGCCCAGGCAGAATGGTCTCGGCTGAAACACCACGAGCGGGAGTTTCTCAGCAGCTATGCCGTCGGCGCCGCGAGCCGGAAAGCGGTGCTGGTGGGGCGCTCCGCCGCAGTCGTGCACGGCCTGTGGACGCTGCCCGCCCCAAACGCGCCCGTCCTGCTGGCCATCCCAGGACAAAAACCGCCCGCCAGGGCAAGCTGGCCGGAAGGGGTCGAGTACCGCAGCCTGCGCATCCCCGAAGAGGATGTGGTGGCCATCGAGTGCGCGACGCCTGGCGACGTCCTCCGGTTAACCAGCCCCGTCCGCACAGCCGTCGACGTCGCGCGCCTGCACGGGGTGAGGGCAGGAGCCGTCGCGATGGATTCCCTGTTTGTGGGCAAGCCACCGCTGGAGCAGGAACGCATCCAGGCCGAACTCCACGCGACGATCAAGCGTCTGGCAGGCAAGAAGGGGATCGGGCGGGCACGGCAGGCGCTGCGCTGGTCGTCCACCAAGTCCGAATCGCCATACGAGTCCCTCCTGCGCGTGATCCTGCGGGAACGCGACATCATCGTCCGCGAGCAGATGTGGATTGGCCGTTACGTGCGCCCGGACTTGCTGTGGGGGCAGGTGGCGATCGAGATCGACGGGCTGGTCAAGACGGCGAAGAAAGACGAGGAGTTGGCGAAGAAGGTGTCGCGGGACCAGCTCCTGCGTGAAAACTGGTTACGGAAGCAGATCTACGAGGTCGCCCGCTTCGAGCCGTCGGAGATTCTCCGGGACGAGGAGGCCTGCGTCCGGGAGATCCTGGAGCTCAAGGCCCGCTCCGGTCTCCTCGGCGAGCCGAAAGTACCGGCCACGGTGTTCAGACCGGTGCACGGGGAACACTGGCGGAGGTAGGGGCGCTATACGCCGCCGAAAGTCGAGCGGCGGAGGTCGAGTACGGCACCGAAACCGGGCGTACTCGACCTCCCGGACTCGACCTTTAGGGCCGTGAGCCCAACCCCGCACCCGCCCGCACCCCGCGCGCCGGAACCCGCGTACCCTAGAGCGCATGACTCAAAAGACTCAGACCATGACTTTGCACACGAATCACGGCGACATCGTGATCGACCTGTTTGGCAACCACGCGCCGAAGACGGTCGAGACGATTACGGGCCTGGCGCAGGGCACCACCGATTACTCCGCCAAGAACGCCCAGGGCACCACCGAGGGCCCGTTCTACGACGGCGCGATTTTCCACCGCATCATCCCGGGCTTCATGATCCAGGGCGGCGACCCGACCGGCACCGGCACCGGTGGCCCGGGTTTCCAGTTCGCTGACGAGTTCCACCCGGAGCTGCAGTTCGACCGCCCGTACCTGCTGGCCATGGCTAACGCCGGCCCGGGCACGAACGGTTCCCAGTTCTTCATCACCGTCGACGCGACCCCGTGGCTGAACAACCGCCACACCATCTTCGGCGAGGTCACCGACGAGGCGTCGAAGAAGGTCGTCGACGAGATCGCGAATGTGAAGACCGGTCGCATGGACCGCCCGGTCGAGGACGTCGTGATCGAGTCCATCGACATCGCGTAAGCCACCCGCGCCGCGCCCCCGCCACCGTGCGGGGGCTTTTTCGTACCCTGATCCCATGCCCACTCTCCGCAACCTGCCCCGCACCGCCCCCGCCACCACGGCGATTACGGCGATCTGCACGCTCGTCTTCCTCGTCGCCGCGCTCCAGGCCCGTTCGCTCACGGACGTGGTGTGGGATTCCGCGGTGGGCACCCACACGATCCTCTACGGCCCCGAGGTCTACGGCGCGGGCTACCTCCGCGCGCTCACCGCCGGCTTCATGCACTTGGACATCACGCACCTCTTTCTCAACATGTTCATGCTGGTCCTGGTGGGTGCGGAGGTGGAGCGCTTCCTCGGCACTGGCCCGTTTGTGGTGGCGTGGGTCGCGGGGGTCCTTTGGGCGTCGGCAAGTGTGCTCGCATTTAGCTTCACGACGCCCACCGCCGGCGCTTCCGGCGCCCTCTACATGCTGATGGCGCTTTTGATCGCCATTGCTTTTCGACGTTCCACGGACCTGCGCGCGCCACTCGCCCTGGTGGCTGTGAACGTGGCGTACACGCTGCTCAGCCCGGGTGTGTCGCTGTGGGGGCACCTCGGCGGCCTGGCGGCGGGGGCGGTGATGGCGTGGCCGTTGACCTCGGAAAACGTGCGCACCCGCTGGATCACAGCGGGGGTCGCGGCCGCGGCGGCGTGCGTGGCCATCTGGGCGCTGACGATTCCGTCGACGGTGCCGGTGTACTAGGGACGGCGCTCAAAGGGGAGGGCTAGATCTGCCAGACGGTGCGGGGTAGTCTTTCTCTCGCAGAGCCGCGGAGGATCGTGGGCGTCTAGCCTCCCTCTCGGACGATTGATTGAGACCCTAGCCTGTTGCGACCGGCTATTTGGTAGCGGTGTCGTGAGTATCCGGTAGCGCTTCAGTGAGCATCCGGTAGCGGCTCAGATTGCATGGGGTGATTGTTCCTGTATCCGCTTCATTCGGGTGCGGC
>NZ_JAKRMZ010000043.1:0-2533 GCF_022345915.1 Corynebacterium sp. ACRQP
GTCCTTGCCAGGTGCGCCGGTGTCGCCCTTGTCGCCCTTCGGGCCCTGCGCACCGTCGGCGCCGTCCTTGCCGTCCTTGCCAGGTGCGCCGGTGTCGCCCTTGTCGCCCTTCGGGCCCTGCGCACCGTCGGCGCCGTCCCTGCCGTCCTTGCCAGGTGCGCCGGTGTCGCCCTTGTCGCCCTTCGGGCCCTTGTCGCCTTGGTCGCCCTTGTCGCCTTGGTCGCCCTTGTCGCCTTGGTCGCCCTTCGGGCCCTTGTCGCCCTTGTCGCCTTGGTCGCCCTTGTCGCCTTGGTCGCCCTTAGCACCGTCCTTACCCGGCTGACCGTCGACGCCGTCCTCGCCGTCAGCGCCCTTGACGTTCCCGAGGTTTTCAGTGTCACCGTTGTCGTAGGTGACGACGAGTTCACCGTCGTTGTTGATTTCTGCCTTGACGATGTAGCGCGGCTTCTCCTCCTCAGCCTTCGGCTTCACGTTCACAACGACCTTCACATGATCCACGGACTCGTCCGGGTAAGTGATGGTGATCTCACCTTCCTGGTCGTCGCCGACAGTGTCGGTGTTCGCAGGCTTGGTCCACTCGAATTTCGTGCCTTCCGGCAGCTGAACAGCGTCCTTCACCGTGGTCTTCGCATCTGGTAGAGCATCGCCTTGGGTGATAGTGACGTCCTCGCTTGCCTCTGGAGCAAACTTGTCGGCATCCTTCTCCTCGAGCTTGGTGCCGAAACCAACCTTGACAGGATCGTGGTCGGAGGAACGGAACGGGTTGCCGTAGCCGTAAATCGGGTCATCGCCGTCGCCGAAGAAGTCTTGGGCGTTGTACTTGCGACGCGAGTACTCGAACGCAACCGACTCGTCGCCGTTGATGTTCCAGACAGTGGAATCCTTCACAAGATCCATGGCCACATCGTTCGCAAGAATGTGATCAAGAGAACCGAGCTGGCCGTCAAACTGGTAGGAAGCTTGGTCGTAGTCCTTCTCGGAGTGGACGATGTTGAAACCAGCGTCCTTAAACGCGGTGATTGCATCTTCCATTGTGTATGCGTTGAAGTCGCCGACCAGGAAGGTCGGAAGGTCGGCCCATTGGTTTTGCTCGCCGAGGTGCTTGAGAAGGGCGTTGGACTGCGCGGTGCGGACATCCGCGTTTCTGCCCTGACCGTCACCCTTGTCCTCATTCTTCTTGTCATCATTGGCCAGTGAGCCCTTCGACTTGAAGTGGTTCGCTACCGCAACAAAATTCTTGTCCTCGTCGTTGCCGACAGTGTCGAACTCTTGGGCCAGCGGTTGACGCGCAGTGCCTGTGAAAGCGTCGTCATCGAAGATGATGGATTCTCCGACCGGCTTCACCTTTGCCGGCTGGTAGATGAACGCGACGCGGATAACATCTTCGTCGGTGCCCAGCTTCTGCGGGGACTTCACAAGATCCCACTTGCCCGGTTCCTTCTCGTTGAGTGCATCGACCAGGTTCTGCAGTGCTTCGTCCCGGCGAGTTTTATCGCCGGTCACGCCGTAGGTGTTCTCGATCTCGGAAAGTCCGAGTACGTCGGTGTCGAGTTTGTTGATAGCGGTGACGATCTTCGACTGCTGATCTTGGAAAGCTTCTTGGGTGAATGCACCACGGACCTTGCATTTTTTGGCCGCAACGGGGTCACCATACATGTTGCTGTGTGACCCACACTTGGACACGTCCTTGCCCAAGGTCGAGAAATAGTTCAACACGTTGAAGAAGCCGATTGAGTAATCGCCCTCAACGTTGTCGATGTCGGTGTACGCCTTCGCGCGCGAATCCTCCCACGTGATGGGGAGTTCTTCGGTAGCGTTCTTGCCGGTGATCGGCTGCAGCGGCTGGAAGCGCCACTGGCTAAATGAATAGTCCACCACAACGTCGGTCTGGAACTCCACTTGGTCACCGGTGCGGATGGTTTTAATGCCTTGATCCGAGGTGGCGATGTACGGCAGTGGCGTGCTTTGGTCAGATTGGAGGTAATCGCGGGTGCGACCGTCGTCGAGGTAAACGACCTCAGCATCCTGCTCTGCCTGCAGCTTCTGTGCCTCGGCGCCAGGCGTGGTGACGTCGGTAGGCGTGCGGTGTGCGAGATTCCCGGGGGCGAGTCCAAGTTCGCCATGCTTGTTCAGTGTGTAGTTGTTGGTCACCGTGTACGGTCCCTTTGGGCGCACGATCATGCCTTCGTACGGCTCGCGGGCGTCGTTGCCGGCGGGGAGAACGTCGATTTCGATGGCCTTTGGAGCCTCGAGTGCCTCCGCAAGCGTCACAATTGTTGCCGCTGTGATCTGCGTCTGTTCGTAGTATTCGCTTACCTTGCCGGTGACCTGCAGGGAATCGCCGAGCTTGGGGTAATCGGTGCGCTCATTCATGTAGACGAAGATGCCTTCCGACGCGTCGCCCGGGTTCTTCGAGGGTGTCAGGAAGTTTGTGTGTGAGGCTCTGATCTAGAAGGAGTTTCACCGATAATGACTACGGTGTCACCGAAGAAAAACCATGACCCGGCAAAGGTCAATGAGATCAGCGAGAAGC
>NZ_JAKRMZ010000044.1:0-1704 GCF_022345915.1 Corynebacterium sp. ACRQP
AATAAGACCACCACTAGGAGGGTGTCCAAAAAGCCATTGGACTCCGTGTCCAATAAGTCACCAGACTCCATGTCCAATAAGTGACCAGACTCCGCGTCCAAAATGTCCATAGACATAACACTGTTCGTCTAGCGGGGATCAGTGGTTGCTAGACGATCAGGTGAGCGGGTCGGCATTCGAGCGTCAAGCACCAGCCCCGCGACGCCGACGACGGCGAGCACCGCCATGATGGCCACGAACACCGGGTCCGCCTCGCCGGTGAGCGTGTCGCCGAACAGGGTGACCAGGATCGTGCCCGGGGCGGAACCCACCAACGTCGCGAGCGCGAACGGCATCACCGGTACCCGGGTGAGCGCGGCGGCGTAGTTCATGATGGAAAACGGCACGGCCGCGATCATGCGCAAGCTCAAGATGGCCAACCAACCGCGTTCCTCGAGTCGCCGGTTGATGTTCTCCACGGCCGGGTGCGTCAGGCGCGGCTCCACCCAATCCCGCAGCAGCGTACGGACGATGAGTAGCGAGATGATTGCGCTGACCGTCGTCGCCGTCAGCGCGATGAGGATCCCACGGGCGGTGCCGAACAGGATGCCGGCGGAAACCGTCATCAGGGTCCGCGGGATGGGGAACTGGGTGATCAGCACGTACAGCAGCCAGAACAGGACGGGGAACCAGGCACCGGTCTGATCGGACCAGGTGCGCAAGGTCGAAAGCGGGGGAACGTCGAGAAGCATCCATGCTGCGACGAACAACGCGCCGGCCGCAACGATGAGTGCGATCCGGTTCCGGGGTGCCTTCCGCAAACGATTCACCACGCTATCTTCCATCGGGCTGTAGCCTGGAACCAACTTGAGGAGGGGGGCTCATGAGCTCAAATCAACGCTATGCATCGTCCGTCGGCCTGTTTCTACTTTCACTGATATTGACATTTCTTGGAATCGGGGTGACCTATGGGCCGATGGTGCTGTCACTGGTGTTTTATGGCACTGCGCTCGTCGTCGGGTGCATAGCGGCTGCGCGGGCATCGACGGGCGGCGCCGTACGCACAGCGGTGTCCTGCGGGTTCGTCGTTGTGGCAGTCGCGTCTCCGTGGATCCTCCCAATACTGAAAGGGGAGCCTGCCGGTTACGCTATCGTCATCGGGATTTACGGACCTGCCATCTCTTTCTTGGCCATGTCCTGGGCGTATCTCACTGCGCGTTCCAGCAAGCCCTGGCCGTACATAGCAGCGGTGGTGCTCGCCGCCGTGTTGGTCGCTGCTCCACACAAACTCATGGTTCATGTGGCCCACCTGCTTTGGGAAACCCCGCTGTTCGGGTACATCTGGGCCGCAGTGGTAATCGCCTTCGCCGTTGGGTTTTTCTTGCTCATTGTGGTGCTCAACCGCGGAACCGAGAACCGTCGCCCAGCTGCACAGACAAAGGTGATGATGCCGGATGAGCAAAACTGAGCACTGCAGTCGCGGTACCCGGGCTGGTCTCCGCACCCGAATCGGAGACGCCAGGGATGAGTGAGTTTGCCAATATGCTGCTGGGCATCTTCGGTGGGGGATCGATCGGCTCGATGAACGGGCCCGGCTGGACGTAGGGTTAAGGGTCAAAAAGTGTGTCCAGAATCGCGGATTTTTAGGGATTGACCTGTAGGTTTCAGGAAAGTATATGCTTCCGGGGCATGTATCTGGGTCTCGAGCGTTCAATCCTCGGTGTG
>NZ_JAKRMZ010000045.1:0-1703 GCF_022345915.1 Corynebacterium sp. ACRQP
GTGTTATGTCTATGGACATTTTGGACGCGGAGTCTGGTCACTTATTGGACATGGAGTCTGGTGACTTATTGGACACGGAGTCCAATGGCTTTTTGGACACCCTCCTAGTGGTGGTCTTATTGGTCGGGGTTGTGTTTTTTCGGCCGGGGTTTGGATAGATCTGGGCGCAGTTTCGGCGGTTGCCGGTGCTTCATGCCTTCAACGAGGTTGATGTTGATCTGGCCGCCGGCCGGGCGGTGCGTCAGCCTGATGGGCAACGGCACGCTGAACAGGAACTCACCGTCGTGGGCGGTATAGAACTCGGCGACGTTATCGGAGGTGACGATGCTGAACAGCTTGCGGCTTTTAAACCGCAAGCCGATATAGAGGCCGTAGCCGCACACCGAGACTGTCCCGTGCCGGTTGACTTCGAGTTCTACTGGCACGTCGAAGCGGTAGTTTTCCGCGGCGTCGCGGGGATCTATGGTGGGGTCATCCGTGTGTGATGTACCTGGTGTGGTGATTGCACGAACGGTTTCGACCTTGGGCGAAGTGGCAGCTTCCCCAGGGTCGTTTTTCTTCGCTGGCGGTTGTGCCAGCGGGTTGTGCGCCAGGTTGTAGTCGACCACGCGCTGCCAGATCACATCAGGATCCAGCGGATCGGTTGGGGATTCCGCCTGCGGGAAGCTCTCCCAAGCTTGTTGTGGGGTGATGTGCATTTTGCCGACGCACAGACTTTGGTGATGCCGCTGGGTGTTGTAGACCTCGCGGTAGACATCAATGGCGGCTTCAAGATCGGCGAACGTTTTGGGTGTGCGCGCATCAAGAAATTGCACCAGGGTGCGGTGCGCGCGTTCATCTTTGCCTTGGGTCGTTGGCGCAAAGCCTGCAATAGCCATCACGCCTTGTTCCGCCAGCCACACTTCCGTGGCTGATAGACGACCGCGGTGATAGGTGGCAAACGCTTCGCTGTTGTCCGACAGGATCTCTTGCGGCTTGCGGTAGCGGGCAAACGCCTCTTTGAGCGTGGTGCGTGCGTCGGAGCCATTTTCGGGCAGCTCGAACGCTTTGGTGCCGACATCGAATCTGCTGGCGTCGTCAATGACCTGGTAGATGGTGACCTGGGTATGGGCAACGTCGAACAGGCGGTAGACCACCGCGTCGATCTGCCACAACTCGCACACATAATCACGGGCGAAACGCTTGTACGAGCTGCGGGGACGTTTGCGGGCATTGGCGTCGACCAGCCCGGCTTTATTCAGCCACGCTGCGATCGTTGGTCGTGACGGCGTGCGATCCGGGCCGACGGTGTCGAGCAAGTGGTAGTGAATCGAGATCGGCCCGTTGTCCAACCCCTGCTGCTTGAGTGCAACGCGGGCATCGAAGACGGCCTGGCGGTCGGCATCGGTGTACTTACGAGCCGGGTTTTTCGGGGCGGTGCTGTCCGGCAAAATACCCGCCCGGCCGCGCTTGGCGACACGATCTTTCAGGTTGTGGAACGTCTGGCGTGAGATCCCTTCTTCCTTGCAGAACTGCATGATGGTTTTGTCGTCGCGGACAGGATCGAAATCCGCGATCTTCCTACGTAAATGCGATGAAATAGCCATCCGGCTATTCCACCGCAGTGTCCAACAAGTCATCAGACATGATGTCCAATAAGTGACCAGACTCCGCGTCCAAAAACTCACCAGACTCCATGTCCAAAAAGTGTCAAGACATGACAC
>NZ_JAKRMZ010000046.1:0-1441 GCF_022345915.1 Corynebacterium sp. ACRQP
GAGGGTGTCCGATTCTTTGTGTGCGGGGGTTTGGTTTACAAGTAGTCCGCGAATCGGTCGGGGTAAGCCACGGCTAGTTGGTTGATGGCTTGTTTCCACCCGGTGGCTTTCGCTCCTTCAATATAGCCGTTGCACTCAACGTCGCGCTTCGCTTTCTTGGCTCGCTGCGCAGCGCGCTTGTCTTCGATGTTGCAGATCATCAACCAAAGCGTCTTCAGCGCCGCGGTATCGTTCGGGAATTGCCCGCGGTTACGGGTAGCTTTCCGCAGTTCAGCATTCAGCGACTCGATCGAATTCGTGGTGTAGAGCACCCGGCGTGCCGCCGGCGGAAACTGTAAAAACGGCACGAACCGCTCCCAAGCGTCGCGCCAAACTTTGACCGACTGCGGGTATTTTAGGCCCAGTTCACTGGCCTCGAACGCATCCAGGCTGGCGCGTGCCGTCTCCTCATTGGGAGCGGTGTAGACCTCGCGCAGCGCGCGAGAGACGCCTTTGCGGTCCTGATACGACACCCACCGGTTCGCAGCCCGAATCAGGTGCACGATACAGGTCTGCACCATGGAATTCGGCCAGGTGGCTTCCACGGCTTCCGGCAGGCCTTTGAGCCCGTCGCAGCACACGATGAACACGTCCTGGACACCACGGTTGGCCAGATCCGCGCACACCGATGCCCAAAATGCCGCACCTTCGTTTTCCTCGATCCACAATCCCAGGATGTGCTTGATGCCGTCCATGTCGACACCAACCGCCATGTAGCAGGCTTTGTTGACCACGCGGTGGCCGTCACGGATTTTCACGCGTAGCGCGTCGAGGAAGATCACCGGGTAAAACTCGTCGAGCTGGCGGTTTTGCCAGATCATGACCTCGTCTAGCACCGCGTCGGTAATGGTGCTGATCGTATCCGGGCTCATATCCACCCCGAGCGTGGTCGCGAGGTGATGCTGGATATCGCGCACTGTCATCCCGCCGGCGTAGAGCGAGACGATCATGTCGTCGAGTTCTGTGAGCCGGCGTGCACCCTTGGGCACCATCCGGGGAGTAAACGTGCCGGCACGATCCCTGGGCACGGTCACTTCCACCGCGCCGTAGCCAGAATTGACGGTCTTGGTGTACGACCCATTGCGGTGATTGTTGCCCTGTGCGGATTCGACTTGGGCTTTCGTCTTGCGGTCAGAATGGCTATAGCCCAAATGCGCATCCATCTCCGCCTGCAGACCAGCGTTGATCGATGCCTGCAGCAGGCCTTTGACCAGCTCGCTTGCATCATCAGCGGAAGCCGACAGCTCGCTGATCAAGCTGGCGAGCTCAGGATTTTCCATCAGCTTCTCGCTGATCTCATTGACCTTTGCCGGGTCATGGTTTTTCTTCGGTGACACCGTAGTCATTATCGGTGAAACTCCTTCTAGATCAGAGCCTCACACACAAACTTCCTGACACCCTC
>NZ_JAKRMZ010000048.1:0-1114 GCF_022345915.1 Corynebacterium sp. ACRQP
TGGCCCCAGTTGGACTGCCTGGCGATTCGTACTGGATCGTCAGGCAGTTCCGTTTTTAAGTAGAGCCACCAATCCAGCATGCGGCGTTGTCGTTCGCCTGATCTGCCGCGGTGGGTTCTGGCGAGCAGTTTGAGCTGGGCGTTGATGCCGCCTTCCAGGCTGTTGGTGGTGGATTTGATCCGCTCGGGCGCAAGGACTCCTGCTGGCGGGTTGAGGTAGACAAACAGCATCTCGGACCGCCAAAGATGGTTGAGGCTGTTGTAGGCCTTGCGCACGTTGTGGTGTGTCCACACCCGTGTCCATGCACCGGTTTTGGGGTCCTTGATCAGGGTTTTCTCGTCCATCCATGACCGGTAGATCGTGGAGAACTCGTGCAGCTGCGCACCCCATGCGGCGGCTTCATCCAGCGTGGTGATCCGGGTCAGTTTCAGCGCAAGTCGGTAGATGGTGCGCCCGGCATCCGTACGCGGGTTGCTGGTGGTGTAGCGGCGCACCACCCGTTGGGCGTGGACGAGGCAGCGTTGGATTTTCGTGGTCGGCCAGCACTTTTTGATTGCGCTGTAGGCTCCTTGGCCGCCGTCGATGACGGCGATGAGTGGGGCTTCGATGCGTTCAAGCAGCAGCTGGTAGTCGCGGGTGGTTTCGTGTTTGCACCAGTGCCAGGCGATCACGTGGTCGATTGTCGCCGCGATGATCAGGCAGCCGCCGGCGGTGTAGGTGCCGTCGAGGAAGATTTGGTCGTAGACCCGCTTGTCGTGGCCGGCGGTGGGGTCAGGCACATCAACGAACCAGAACGGTTCGAATCGACGTTGCATCGTGCGCGGTGAGCACCCCACACGGCGGGCAACAGTATCGAGGCTGGCACCGGTGGTGAGGTGGTCGATGAAGACGGTGAACGCCGCCGCGTTGGTGATGTCGCTTCGGCGTTTCACGCTGGAGGCGCCGCATTGTTTGCAGCGCCATCTGGTGGTGCCTTTGCTAGTGGTGCCGTTGCGTTTCATTTCACCGCCGCAGTAGCAGCGAGGTTGGTTCTTTGACATTGCGACACCACACCACGCCGCGCATAGCACACCAACGCTGCCACACCGAGGATTGAACGCTCGAGACCCAGATA
>NZ_JAKRMZ010000049.1:0-1053 GCF_022345915.1 Corynebacterium sp. ACRQP
CTCACCCGGCACGGACTTGACGCCGGGGCCGAAACCATTGCCTACCACCTCGAACAGGCCGGCAAACGTGCCCCGTCAACGTCAACGATCCGCCGCATCCTCACCAAAGAAGGCTTGATCACCCCGCAGCCGCAAAAGAAGCCAAAAAGCTCCTACATCCGCTTCGAGGCCGCAATGCCCAACGAATGCTGGCAAGCCGACATCACCCACCTCTTCCTCGCCGACAACACACGCGTTGAAGTCCTCGACTTCCTCGACGACCACTCGCGATACCTGTTGTCAATCACCGCGGCCGCCGCATTTACAGGCCCCGCCGTCGCCACCGAACTCACCCGCCTGATCGGCGCGTACGGCCCGCCAGCATCCACGCTGACGGACAACGGTTTGGTGTTCACTGCCCGCCTAGCGGGGCGCAAAGGCGGGCGAAACGCGTTTGAAAAAGTGCTCGTCGCACACAAAATCCAACAGAAAAACGGCCGGCCCGGCCACCCCCAAACCCAAGGAAAAATTGAGCGGTTCCACCAAACCCTCAAAAAATGGATCAAGGCCCGACCCGCAGCACAAACCATTGATGAGCTGCAACAACTCCTCAATGAGTTTCGCCAATACTACAACTGCACCCGGCCCCACCGCGCCCTGGGCAGACGCACCCCGCAGCAGGCATACACCACCGGAGTCAAAGCCACACCCAACGACAACCCCAAAGAAGAATGGCGAACCCGAAACGACACAGTCGACAAAAACGGCAAAGTCAGCGTGCGCTACGCCGGCAAACTCTTCCACCTCGGCATCGGACGCGCCTACAAACACAAGAAAATTCTCATGGTCATCACCGACAACCACATCATCACATCACTGGTCGAAACCGGAGAAGTCATCACTGAGCACTACATCGACACCGCCCGCGACTACCAAAAGGCCTACTGGAAACACGGCGACCCACCACTTCACCCCAAATGAACAGAACCGGCACCCCAGAACAAAAACAACTGGGATGCCGGTCCGTCCAGCATGTCGCGACTCATGCGTCAAGCATGACGCGACTCATGACAA
>NZ_JAKRMZ010000004.1:0-115952 GCF_022345915.1 Corynebacterium sp. ACRQP
CTGGTGAGATCACTGTTCCGGTGCCGGAGGGTGCGAAGCCGGGTGACAAGATCACTGTTCCGGTGGATGTGACCTACCCGGACGGTACGAAGGACACTGTGGATGTCACTGTCACCGTCGATGAGCCGGATGCTCCGGCTCCGGCGGCGCAGAACGATGAGTTCGAGCCTGAGTATGGGGACGGCAACGGTAAGCCGGGCGAGGATGTGACGGTTCCGGCTCCGACGTTCAAGGACAAGGACGGCAAGGAGACCAAGGCGCCTGAGGGCACGAAGTTCACCCCGGGTGAGGGTGCTCCGGAGGGTGTGAAGGTTGACAAGACCACTGGTGAGATCACTGTTCCGGTGCCGGAGGGTGCGAAGCCGGGTGACAAGATCACTGTTCCGGTGGATGTGACCTACCCGGACGGTACGAAGGACACTGTGGATGTCACTGTCACCGTCGAGAAGCCGGATGCCACCCAGGCCGAGACTTTCGACCCGAATTACGAGGAGCTCACCCAGGTAACGATCGACGGCAACAAGGCAACCAACAACCCGTTCGGTGAGGCTGATGCGCCGCTGAAGAACATCGATTCCAAGGCATCGGACGGCTCCCAGGATTGGGAGTTCGAGATGCAGGAGAACGGTGTCATCGTGGCCACCGCACCGACGACGGCTGAGGTTGGTGAGGCTGTCGGCGAACAGCTGCCCACCATTGACAAGAGCTGGGAGAAGTTCGTTGAGACCTTCACCCCGTACGCTCGCCCGACCGTGACGGTGGACTTCACCTACGAGGATGACTCGAAGGACGAAGGCGTCGACGCAAACTTCGACCTGCTGGGCAAGGACGGCAAGTCCCTGCTGGATCCGGACGGTGACTTCGATGACGACGGCTACACCAACAAGGAGGAGATCGAGAAGGGCACCAACCCCGCCGACGAGAACTCCAAGCCCTCTGAGGGTGACGGTGTCAAGGACACCACTCCGCCGACGGTGAACCCGATCAAGCCGGGTGATAAGACCGTCTCTGGTACGGGTGATCGTCCGAACGAGGACATCGTTGTTGAGCTGCCGGGTGGTCAGAAGGTTGAGACCACGACCGATGAGGACGGCAAGTGGAACATTGATGTCCCGGCCGATGTTGAGCTGAAGCCAGGCGACAAGGTCATCGTCTCCGACGGCGCCGGTAACGAGACCAACGCTCAGGTTGGTATCGACACCGGCAAGTGTGTCGCTACCTCCCTCGGCTTCGGTCTGCCCCTGCTCGCGCTGATCCCGCTGGGTCTGGCTACCCAGATGGAGATTCCGGGGCTGTCCAACGTTGTGGCTGATGCGAACGCTCAGCTGCAGGCTGCGAACACCCGCATCCAGCAGCAGCTGGGTCTGTTCAACCCGGAGATCGCCGCGCAGGTTGATGCTGCGAACAAGCAGCTGGCGCAGTTCGGTGCGGACCTTGGCACCGTCGCCGCTGGCATCGCGCTGATCGCCGCGGGCATCCTGGCTGGCACCATGATCTACGACAACTGCTCCCCGAATGGTGGCGGCAGCTCTGTGAAGGATCTGGAGCTGAAGGGTTCTTCCGGTAAGACCTACGCTGGTTCTTCGAAGAAGGAGGACAAGGCTGGCGAGAAGGCTGCTGACAAGAAGTAGTAGTTTCGCGTAGCCCGGCTAAGTAGCCCCTGTTCTCCCTTTATGGGAGGGCAGGGGCTACTGCTTTATGTGACGCCTGGTACCGATGTCGACGGCCCGATCACCGTCACCGTCACCGACCCGAACCTGCCCAACGGTGCAGTCGAGGCCGAGGTGCCGGTGGACGGCCACTCCAAGAACGCGGACGACAACGGCTCCCACGCCGCGTCCGTGACCACCCCGGATGTGCCCGCTGACGGCAACGCCCACGTTGTCGGCCGCGTGGACAACCCGGACAAGGACGGCGGCTACACCGGCAAGCTCGTGGACCGCTCCGGCAAGGAGATCGAGGGCGGCGTCGTTGAGATCGACCCGGAGACCGGCGAGATCAAGGTGACTGTGCCGGCCGGCACCGACCCGTGCGAGGCCTTCGTGGCCGTGCGCGACAAGGACGGCAAGCGCGTCACCGACAAGGACGGCTACGACCTGCGCGTCAACATCGTCGCCCCGAACTACGGCGACGTGACCGCCGTGAAGCCGGGCGAGCAGGGCACGTCCAAGGATCCGTTCGCGGGCCAGGACCTCACCACTGAGGTCACCGGCGCCGAGGTCGCAGGCTCCGAGGGCGCGGACAACTGGAGCTTTACTATCGACGGCACCTCCGGCGTGATCACCGGCCAGGCTCCGACGAACGAGCAGCTCCAGGACTCCTTCACCGAGAAGTTCCCGACCGGCAAGACCACCTGGGACGACTTTGTGAAGCAGTTCGACGGCATCGCCAACCCGTCCGCGACCGGCACCATCACGCTCGACGGCGTGAAGGACCCGCTGACCGGTGAGGCGAAGTTTGAGCTGGTGGGCCAGGACGGCCGCTCCGTCCTGGACCCGAACGGCGACTTCGACGGCGACGGCGTGTCCAACCGCGACGAGATCGAGGGCGAGTCCAACCCGCTCGACTCGGACTCGACCCCGTCCGAGGGCCAGGGTGCACCGGAGAAGCCGGCGCCGGAGCCGGAGAAGTCGGCCAAGCCGGGCCTGACCGACGACGAGCGCAAGCGCTGCATCGCCACCTCCGTCGGCTTCGGTCTGCCGCTGCTGGCGCTGATCCCGATCGGCCTGGCCACCCAGACCGCCATCCCGGGCCTGAGCCCTGTGGCGGAGCAGTACTCCGAGCAGATCCGCCTGGCTAACGCCCGGATCCAGCAGGAGCTGGGCGTGTTCAATCCGGAGATTGCGCTGCAGGTCGAGGTGATTAATAAGCAGCTGCGCCAGTTCGGCCTGGACGTGGCAACCGTGGGCGCAGGCCTCGCACTGATCGCCGCCGGCATCCTCACCGGCACGGTCATCTACGACAACTGCACCCCCGGCGGCATTGGCAGCTCCGTGCAGGACCTCGAGCTGAAGGGCTCCACCGGCAAGACCTACGCCGGTTCTTCCGAGAAGAAGTAACCGAGTAGGGCCCGGTCCCTAGCCGAGCCGAGCGCCCCCGCTTCCCGCACTGGGAGGCGGGGGCGCTTCGCCGTTGGGGTGCGCCGCAGTTCCTCGCCCCGATCCGTGTGATCACTTTTAATGATCGATCATTATTTGTGAAGTATGCTGCTCAATATGGATATGAGGCATCGTATTAACGAAGCTTTAGAGCGTCAGAGACTGCCGTTGAGTATTTCCAAGCTGAGAACCTTCCCCTGTGAAGGTGGCCAGTGTGGACATGCGCTCGTCGCGGTTGATACGGAAGGTGGTTCGTCGACCTTTGAATTGCCCGTATTTGTGATGACGGGCGGATTTAGTCCACGGCAGCAGCCTCGCCTGGAGCGAGACGGGTTTATGGTGCTTGCGGAGAAGATCCAGCCGTCCGTTGCAGAACGCCTAAGGCGTTCGGGAACTGCTTTCGCCGATGTCCGAGGGAATTGTTTTTTTCGGGAAGGGCAGGTGGTGATCGATGTTCGTGGGCGCACTGAAATGCCGGACCGAAAGAAGACAGCAAACCGGTCCACACGTGCGGTAAATCTGTTTGCACCCAAGCGTGCGCAGGTGGCCGCGCTCATATTGTCCTATCCGGAAGTGTTGTCGATGTCGGTGCGGGATATTGCAAAGGCATCCGGAGTCTCTTTCGGAACCACTGTCAACGCTTTGAATCTCTTTGCGGAAACTGGGTACTTGGTCGCACGCGGTTCCGAGCTTGCCCTCGCCGGTCATCGGTTCGACGCTTTTGCAGAGTCGTGGGCTGACGCATTCCCGGCCGGGTTAGGAAAGAATATCGAGATCTACCGCGGGTTCGGCGATATTCATCGTTTGAAGGAAGAGTTTGGTGGTGTCTGGGTAAGCGGCGAGGCGGCGGTGCCGGAACTGGTTCGCGGCGGAGAATCAGTGCAGCTGTACCTCGAAGACCCGGATGACGCTGCACGAATCATACGTGCATGCAGGATCCGTTCTTCCCCGGAAGGCACTATTACGCTACGACAGGCATTCTGGGATCTTGATGTAGTCCAGCAGCAAGCGTTAGTAGTGGCGCAAGAATCCGCTAGTTTAGGTGGGCGGCCTCAGGTCCCGCTTGCGCTGCTGTATGCGGATCTGTGGACAGCGGGGGATCCGCGTTTGGCTGAAATTGCTCAGGAGATTCGGCAGTGCATGAACGATCGGGGGAACTGGTGACGAAGTTTGAAGACGCCGAGTTGTGCGTCTTGTTTGAAGAACTGAACGAACATGTCGATTTAGAAGCCGTGATGCTCATTGGTGCTAAATGTCGTGACATACACCAGCTGAGGTACCGCGACACTTTGCCGGCGAGAACTACCGAGGATGTGGATCTCGCTCTCGCCGAAGATGGATGGAAGCCGTTTGAAACATTGCGGGAACTCTTTCCGTTTAAGTCGAATGCCTGGCAGAAGCTCACCATTGGTTCTCTTCCAGTTGACGTTGTTCCTTTTGGGGCGGTGGAACGGCCGCCAGGGACGGTTGCTGCGGGGGACGGTATGGAGATGAACGTTTCCGGTTTCCAAGAAGCTTTTGACGCTCGGGAGTTCTTTTCTCTTTCCAACGGTATGAAGATTGGTATTCCGACCGTGCCAGGGTTTGCTGCGTTGAAGCTTCACGCCTGGTTGGACAGGCATTCAGGTGGGGTCTTCAAAGATGTGACTGACCTAGCTTTAGTGCTTGCTTGGTATGAAGCTGAGGATGAATTTCTCTGGGACAATTTCGACGAGGTAGAAGATGAAGATCTAATCGGCGAAACGGACCGAATGGCGGCAGCTGTACTGGGGCGCAAGGTCCGGCAGCTGCTCGGTCCATCCGCTGCGGCGTTTTTGGCAGATCGGTTTGAGGAAGAGACGAATAGCGAGCTGGATAGATTCGCAGAAAACTTGACGGTGCAGGGCGAGCGCCCCCTCCCGTTCCGCCGGCGTCGACAGCAGGTGTCTGACCTTGTGGGAGCGTTGACGCCGGCTCAGGACTAGAGGGGTATTTACCCAGCTCACGCGTTTGCGTACCAGCCTGCATCCATAACTGTGGGATAATTCGTTCCCATGACTGTTCCGCACTCTGCAGAGCACCCCACCGACCACTCCGCCGACGACACGGGCGCTATCCCCACCGTCCCCGCTGCACCCGCTGCCAGCGAGGAACCGGCGGAGATGCCGCGCCGCGCGCTGATCTTGGGCGAGTCCGCGATGGCGCTGGACCTAGAGCAGGCCTACAAGCGCATGGGCTTTGACACCCGCATCGGCGCCGCGAGTATTGCGGAGGCGTTTTACCCGGGCATCATCGTCACCTCCGGCGACGCTGAGGACACGATCGAGACGGTTCAGGAGGTCTCGGAGCGCGTCGGTGCTGTGGTGGCGCCGTCGGTGGAGGCGTGCCGCCACACCGCGGACCGCATGGCGGTGCGCAAGCAGGCCAACGAGGAGCTGGGCCTCCCCGTCCTGGATTACGAGTTCGCCGCGACTCCGCAGGAGATGCACGACGCGGTGGAGCGCATCGGCTACCCGTGCGTGGTCAAGGCGCCGACCAGCAAGGACGGCGAGGGGTTCAGCTTCGTGCACAGCGACGCGGACCTCGCGGACGCGTGGCGCGCCGCCGATCGGGGCCTGGGGCAGGGCGCGGTGGTGGAGCGCTTCATCGACTTCGATTTCGAGGTCACCATTCTTGCGGCCCGCTCGATTGACCCGAGCACGGGCGAGTTGGCCACGTGGTTCTGCGAGCCGATTGGCACCCGCCACAGGGAAGGCCGGCTCGTCGAAAGTTGGCAGCCCGCGCCGCTGCCTGAGGCGGCGATGGATAACGCCCGCTCGATCGCGGCGCGCATCACCGGCGCGCTGGCCAGCTGCGGCATCTTCTCGGTGGAGATGTTCGTCTCGGGCGACGACGTGTACTTCTCCCAGGTCACACCGCGCCCGAGCCGCGACGGCCTGGTCACATTTGTTACCCAGCGCATCAACCAGTTCGACCTGCAGGCACACGCCACGCAGCGGCTGCCCATTGATTCGACGCTGATCAGCCCGGGCGCGGTGCGCTTCTTGGAGGGCCACCCGTCGCAGGCCGCGCTCGCCGCGGCCATGGCGGTCGAAGAGGTGACGGTGCGAATGCTTGGCGACGGCACCCTGGTCCTCGCCACGGCCGATTCCGCGGCGGAGGCCCGCCAGCGCACCGATGAGGCCGTCCGGGAGATCTACAACGTCGATGGCAAACCCGGCGAGAATTAGATCACACCATTCAGTTCGTCTTGGCGGGGGTCGCACCGGTAAACTGTTGCATGTTTGCCCACGACGAAAGGTGAAGCCATGTCTCAACGCCAATCATTGCTGGTAACCCTCGCAAACCGCACTTTCGACGGACTGGATCTGCAGCAGCTTGCCAGCCGTTTGGAGCTGCCCCTGGTGCGACTTTCGGGTGACAGCGTGGCAGAAATCTTCAACTCCGAGCAGATCACCGAAGAGCCGGCCCTGTACGCGGGCACCGGCGACTACAACTTCGATGCTCAGCTCGCCGCAGCCCTCGGCGCCCCGGTGCTGCTCGCCGCAGGCGACGAAACGGCGGCTAAGCTCGCGCAGGCGCGCATTGGGGAGTTGGGGGCGACCGTGGCGTCGACAAGCAATGGCGATTTTGACAACGTCGAGGTCGTCGGCGCCCGCCAGGTGATGAGCCCCGTGGTGTTCGAGCGCCAGCTGGTCGAGCAGGCCAAGGCTAACCGCAAGCACGTGGTGCTGCCGGAGGGCGAGGACGACCGCATCCTGCAGGCCGCCGACCAGCTGCTCAAGCAGGGCGTGGCCGAGCTGACCATCCTCGGCGACGTGGACGACATGAACCGCCGCGCCGCCGACTTGGGCCTGGACCTGTCCGGCGCGCACCTGGTCAACCACCTCGAATCTGATCTGGCCGAGGAGTTCGCCGCCGACTTCGCGGAGCTGCGCAAGAAGAAGGGCGTGACCATCGAAGAGGCGCGCGAGACCATGAAGGACGTCTCCTACTTCGGCACCATGATGGTGCACAAGGGGCTTGCCGACGGCATGGTTTCCGGCGCCGCGCACACCACCGCGCACACGATTAAGCCGTCGTTCCAGATCATCAAGACCGCCCCGGGCGCGTCCGTGGTGTCCTCGGTCTTCCTCATGGTCATGCAGGACCGCCTCTGGGCGTTCGGCGACTGCGCGGTGAACCCGAACCCGACCGCCGAGCAGATCGGCGAGATCGCCGCCGTGTCCGCCAAGACGGCCGCGCAGTTCGGCATCGACCCGAAGGTGGCCATCCTGTCCTACTCCACCGGCACCTCCGGCTCCGGCCCGGACGTGGACCGCGCGGTGGAGGCGACAGCGAAGGCCAAGGAGCTCGCTCCGGATGTCGCCATTGACGGCCCGCTGCAGTTCGACGCCGCCTGCGACCCGGGCGTTGGCGCGAAGAAGGCCCCGGATTCCCCGGTCGCCGGCCAGGCCAACGTGTTCATCTTCCCCGACCTGGAGGCGGGCAACGCGGGCTACAAGATCGCCCAGCGCACCGGCGGCGCGCTCGCTGTCGGCCCGGTGCTGCAGGGCCTGAACAAGCCGGTCAACGACCTGTCCCGCGGCGCGACCGTGCCGGACATCGTCAACACCGTGGCCATCACTGCGATCCAGGCGGGGGCGAAGTAAATGTCCTACGTACTCGTTATTAACTCCGGTTCCTCTTCGATCAAGTTCCAGATCGTCGACCCGACCTCCAACGCCTCCGACGACCCGTTCGTCTCCGGCCTGGTCGAGCAGATCGGCGAGCCGCAGGGCCGCATCACCATCAAGTACGACGGCCAGAAGTTCGTCGTGCAAAAGGCCGTGCCCACCCATGCTGACGGACTGCAGGAAACCTTCAAGCTTCTCGACGCCAAAGGCATCGGCCCGACGCAACTCGACATCGTCGCCGCAGGCCACCGCGTCGTGCACGGCGGCATGGTCTTCTCCGAGCCGGAGCTGATCCTGGACCCGGTGGTGGACATGATCCGCGACCTGATCCCGCTGGCGCCGCTGCACAACCCGGCCAACATCGACGGCATCGAGGTCGCCCGCGCCCTGCTGCCGGACATCCCGCACGTGGCGGTGTTCGACACCGGCTTCTTCCGCGACTTGCCCCCGGCCGCCGCCCTGTACGCGATCAACGCCGAGGTGGCGGAGCAGAACCTGATCCGCCGCTACGGCTTCCACGGCACCTCCCACGAGTTCGTCTCCTCCCAAGTGCCGGAGCTGATCGGCCGCGACCCGAACCACACCCGCCAGATCGTGCTGCACCTGGGCAACGGCGCCTCCGCGTCCGCGGTTGCCAACGGGCATCCGATTGACACCTCGATGGGCCTGACCCCGCTCGCCGGCCTGGCCATGGGCACCCGCTCGGGCGACATCGACCCCGGCATCATCTTCCACTTGGTGCGCCAGGGCGGCATGTCCATCGACGAGATTGACAACCTGCTCAACCGCCAGTCCGGTGTAAAGGGCCTGTCTGGCGTCAACGACTTCCGCGAGCTGCGCGCAATGATCGAGGAAGAAAACGAAAACGCCTGGCTGGCATACATGGTCTACCTGAACCAGCTGCGCCGCTTCATCGGTTCCTACATGATCGCCCTGGGCCGCGTGGACGCCATCACGTTCACCGCCGGCGTTGGCGAGAACGACCAGCACGTGCGCATGGACGCCTTGGACAACCTGAAGATGTACGGCATCGAAGTCGACCTGGAGAAAAACGCGCTGCCCAACGACGGCCCGCGCATCATCTCCACCGACGACTCCACAGTGAAGGTCCTGGTCGTGCCCACCAACGAGGAGCTGGCCATCGCGCAGAAGGCCGCCGCCGTCGCCGCCCGCGTGGGGTAGTGCGGCTTTTCAGCCCCGGCACCGGTTCGCGAGTTCTGGTGCCGGGGCTTTCTGCTGCGCTTTTATCTGATCGTCTAGCAGGTCGTGCGGTGCTGCTAGACGATCAGCCCCATACTGAAATTCAATGCCATCAACACCTGGGGAAATGCGTGGCGGGGTGCCGGATCGTATAGCAGGACGAGGCGGCTACTAGACGATCTGCGACTGGTGGGCTGGTCTGTTTTCGCGTCGACCGCGCCTTCGTAAAAAATATGACGATTGCCAGCCCTGTGATGGATTGCACAAAGTTCTCTTGAACTCGGGCGTAGCAGGGTAGAGGTCTGCGTTGACCTCGGGCGGGGCGTCTTGCAACTCCCGAAAGCATAATTGTGTTGTTTTCATGGGATTGCGCGCTATAGATTTACAGAAGCAGAAAACCGTATTGTTGGCTGTTGATTGAGTCGGCGGTAGATAAAAAGATTCAGAAAAGGGGTCTTGCAATGACTGGAAAGCATGACCGCGCGATTGTGCGTCGGCGCGGGACGTCGGTAGCCGCGTGCGCGCTCGGCCTGTCGCTTGTGGTGACTGGTGTCCAGCCGGTTGCAGCCCCGCAGACCGCTTCGCAGGCGGCGGCGGCAGACAACACTTTTGCCTCGGTGGGCTACCCGAAGCAGACACTGCGAATCGGTGAGTCGGTAGTTGTAGAACCGAAGCTCAACCTGACGGCTCGGCGCCTCCAGCGCCAGGACAGGATTAGTAGCTTTCAGATCGCCTCCGACCTAAGCTCTGGGTGGTCGGCTGAGGTGGACGAGACCACGGGCGTCGTCACTGTTTCCGCCCTGGCGGGTGCCGGCGACGATGCTCCGGAATCCACCATCTTCTTCATCCGAACCACGTTTGCGGACGGCACCTCCTTGGTTTCCACCGTGGAACTGAGTTTGGCTACGGATCCACAATTTGATCCGGTCCAGGACAAAGCGTTTCTGGTCGGTAAAGACATCCCCCCGGTTCACATTCGGGCGATCAAGGTTCCATTTAATGGAACGTTGACCGCGCAACTGGACACCCTGCCACCTGGGCTCTGGCTTGATACCTCCCGTGCAGTTGGCCGTTACCATCACGTCTATCTCAAGGGATCGCCTACGACGGCAGGGCGATACGAGGTTCGCGCAATCGTCGCGGACAAGTCGAGTGGTCAACCACTTGTGGGCTCCGACGGTAATCCCGTGGAGAAGGTATTCACGGTCACCGTCTACGATCTTGCGAACCTGCCTGCTGCCGAGGCAGCCGAGCTGGCCACAGCTCCTGAGGGGGCAGTGGAGGCTGGGAAGCCGGTCAAGATTCCGGTTTCGTCCGGAGACGGCGACACGGTGATTGTTTCTGGTCTTCCCGAAGGCGTCGAGTACGACTCCAAGAAAAAAGAAATCACAGGTACACCTACGGCGCCCGGTGACTACGAGGCCGTAGTCAATGTCATCACGGCTGACAGTCGCGTGCTTGAGGACACGGTCAACATCCATGTGGCGCCATCGCGCTCAACGGAGCCGACGTCTGCGACCCCGACTTCGGAGGAGCCGACTTCGGCGACTCCAACTTCTGGGCAGCCATCGACCCCGACTTCGGGCCAGCCGACTTCGGCGACCCCGACCTCTGGGCAGCTGACGACTCAGCCGGCGCCGACGTCGACGACAGAAAAGGTGAGCACCGCTAGGCCGACCTCAGGCCAGCCGACGTCTGGTCAGGCCACGCCGGAGCCGACGACGAAGCCGTCCACGCCGGGTTCTTCTGAGCCGAGTACCTCGGAGCCGACGTCTGCGACCCCGACTTCGGAGGAGCCGACCCCCACTGCGAAGCCGACGACCCCGACTTCGGGCCGGCCGACTTCGGCGCCCCCGACCTCTGGGCAGCTGACGACTCAGCCGGCGCCGACGTCGACGACCGAAAAGGTGAGCACCGCTAGGCCGACCTCAGGCCAGCCGACGTCTGGTCAGACCACGTCCGCGCCGGAGCCGACGACAAAACCGTCCACGCCGGGTTCTTCCGAGCCGACCTCGACGACCCCGACGTCTGGTTGGGTGCCCACGCAGCCGGAGCCGACGTCAACTACTGCGCAGCCAACGTCCGCTCAGCCGACTTCGGGCCGAACGACTACAGCGCAGCCGACCTCGGGCCAGACCACGTCCGCGCCGGAGCCGTCTGCCCCGGCTACCTCTGAGCCGACCGCAGCGACGCCGACCTCTGGGCAGCTGACGACTCAGCCGCAGCCGACAACCACCAAACCGACATCGGCGCGACCCACCACGTCCGCACCGCAACCGACGACCAGTGCGCAGCCGGCCCCGTCGGTCGACGACTTCGCCTGGGACAAGCTGACCGTGCAGGCGGGCACCACCAAGGTGACCGTGCCTTCCCGCAAGCCGTCCGAAACCGTCAACGTGCGCGTCGACGGCGATGCGCCGGAGTGGCTGTCCGTGGCGTCGGATGGTCAGGTGTTGGCCGAGCCGGGCCGCGACGTCAAGCCGGGCGAGTACACGGTCGACGTGGTTTCCGGAGCGGGGGAGCGCGACATCATCACGGTCAACGTCACCGCTCCGGTGAGCGACGCCGACCGCATCAGCGGCGTGAAGTACAAGGACTCCTACGTCCAGGCGGGAAAGACGAACTCCAGCCGCCAGCCGATCGCCACCATTGACCGCGACGGCATCGAGTACAAGGGTCAGCCGCTTCCGGCCGGCACGAAGTTCTCCACCAAGAGCGCCGAGGGAACCGTTGACCCGGACACTGGCGTCGTCACGGTGAAGGCGCCGCTGCGCACCCCGGCGGGCGACACCATCGAGATCCCCGTCAACTTCACCTACCCGGACGGCACCAAGGGCAAGGCAGATGCAGTTTTCCACGTCGACGCCGGCGCGCAGAACGAGACGTACAAGCCCGCCTACCAGGAAGGTCTCGGCGCGCAGCCGGGTAAGACCGTCGTGGTGCCGCTTCTCGACGGCACGTTCCCCGTCAACGAGGACAACGAGAACATCGGCCAGTACGCGCTGGCCCCGGTGTACGACGAGAACGGCAAGCAGCTCGGCGCGGACAAGGCCTACAAGGGCTGGGACGTCAGCATCGACCCGGATACCGGCGCGGTGTACGCCACCGCCCCGGACGAGAACCCGGAGCAGATTACTGTCCCGGTGACGGTGCTGTACTCCGACGGCACGGTCTCGGACAAGGACAACGAGCCCACCGTTTTCGCCCGCATCGCGGCGCTTAAGGGGCAGTCGCTGGCGGACTCCACCGAGGCCGCGGGCTACGGCAAGCCGTTCTTCGACGCGGACGGCAACATCCGCATGTTCCCCACGGGCTCGATGCCCCCGGGCGCGACCTTCGAGCAGACCGGCCTGACGGCGCTGCCGGTGGAGGTTGATCCGGAAACGGGCGCGATCACCGTGAAGGTGTCGGAGGATGCTCCGGTTGGCGCGAACTTTGACATCCCATTGAAGCTGACGCTTCCGGACGGCTCCGTGCAGGAGATCACGGTGCCGGTGTCCACCAAGTCGGAGGCCGCCAACCAGGTCGTGTCCTGGAGCCCGGTCAAGGTCACCGAGACTGGCACCCCGGTCACGGTGGCACCGAGCCAGGCCCCGGCGGGCACGACCTACGCGCTGGCCGCGTCCTTCGACGCGCAGGGCTGGCAGGTGTCCGTGGACCCGAAGACGGGCGAGATCACGGTCGCCCGCAACGGCGACGAGGACGACCCGCAGGCGGCGCTGATTCCGGTTGTGGTGACGTTCGCGGACGGTTCGCAGCGCGTCGTCGAGGTGCCGGCAACGACCGTGCGCGGCACCGCGGCGGTGGCGAATGTGGAGTACCCGCGTGTGGTCATCAACGCTGGCCAGACCGCAATTTTGCGGCCGAGCGCCGCGGGGGCGTCGTTCTCCCTGGTCAAGCCGATCCCGGGGCTGCGCACGCAGATCGATCCGGTGACGGGCGAGCTCACCGTCGTCAGCTACGACGGCACCGTCCCGGGCCCGCGCGACATTCCGGTCCAGGTCACGTTCGAGGATTCCTCGAGCACGATCACCTCGGCGCGGGTTGAGGTCCGCACCAAGTCCGGCATGAGCACGCTCGCCGAGAGCACATTGCTTGACGACGTCTCCGCTGTCGGCCGCCCCGACTTCACCACACGAGTCACGCTGCCGGTGCCCAAGAAGGCCGCGGACTATCCGTTCAGCTTGGGCGAGTTCGACGCGGAGGGCTGGGAGGTCTCGTTGGACCGTGCCCGCGGCGTGCTCGAGTTCCGCGTCCCGGCCGACGCCGCCGGCCAGGTCAAGCAGATCCCGGTGAACGTGCGCTTCGCCGACGGCTCCACGGGCCAGTTCAATGTGACGGTGGAAGTGGATGGCGTTGCGGCCGGAGGGTCGTCGCAAAGCAATGGCTCCTCGAAGCCCTCGCCGTGGGTGTGGGCGCTGGCGGTGCTCGGTTTGTTGGGTACAGCTGGCAAGGTTCTGTACGATAATTGCGATAAATTTCAACACTTTTTAGAGCAGTGGGTGTAGGGACACATGATGCACACAGGTAAAAGAGCAATCGCGGCTGTTGTCGCGCTAGGCCTCACCGCCGGCGTCACGCTGCCGGTCCAGGCCGATGCGGCCGTGGATCTGTCCAAGAGCTACCAGGTCGGCGTCACCACCGGCGCCGCCGAGGGCTTCCAGAACGTGGACGTGAACAAGGGCCGAGTGTCCTGGCTGATGTACAACAGCCTCACCTACGGCCTGATGCCCACCGCTTTCTACTTGGACGCCTACGCGGACGGCCAGAAGGTCGAGTTCGCGGGCGAGAAGACCAAGGTGGAGCCCGCCTCCAACAGTGAGGGCGACGTGGTCACCCTCACCCACACCGACCCGAACCTCGGCGTGGAGCTCGTGCGCACCTTCACCGTCACCCCCGCAAACGTGGACGTGCGGGTGGAACTGAAAAGCGACAGCAAGCGGGACCTGAAGCTGGTGCTCACGGACGGGCTGATGTCCTACGACTACCCGTTCAGCTCCGAGGAAGCGGGCCCGAACGAGTACACCATCGACGTGGGCAGCCGCTACAAGCTGCACACCAAGTTCGAGGGCGCCGACACCACCGACACCGGCGAAAGCCAGCAGGCCGCAGAAGCCGGCAGGAACGACGGCGACCGCTACTACGCGGGCGTGTGGCAGCGCCACGGCAATAGGCTCAGCGCACGCATGACCATCGCCGGCGACGCCAACGAAGCGCTGAAGGACTCCGACGGCGACGGCCTCCCCGACGACTGGGAGATCAACGGCTACACCGACGCGGACGGCAACGAGTTCCCACTGCACCGCTGGGGTGCAGACCCGAACAAGCCGGACCTGTTCCTGCAGCTGAACTGGATGCAGTCCGAGTGGGAGACCAAGGGCTGCTCCGAGAAGCGCGAATACGCGGCAACGGAGAAGGACTTCGGCGAGTTCCTGGAGTGCGCCGACGCGAACGTGAACGTCTACCGCCCGTCGCGCAAGATCCTCAACGACCTGGTGGACCTGTTCGACCGCCGCGGCTACAACTTGCACATCGACGCCGGCGACTACTACAGCAACATCCCGGGCATCACGCCGCAGGGCGGCGACACGATCCCGTACGCGCCGATCTACTTCAAGGACGGCAACGGCCGCGCAGAGGTGCCCGGTGTGCGCCTGGTCAAGGACCGCAAGAACCTGCTCGGGGCACGCCAGTCCGTCTTCCGCGTGGGCATCATCGGCGACCAGCAGGAGGCGGGCAACCTGTCCTCCGGCAACGGCCTGATCTCCGACGGCGCCTTCTACGTGGCAAAGAACTACCTGATGACGTCCCAGGAGCAGATGCGTAACACCATCCTCCACGAGTTCGGCCACAACCTGGGCCTGACCCACTCCGGCGCGTCCGCCGTGAAGAAGCCGAACAGCGCCTACGTGCCCAAGTACAAGTCCGTGATGAACTACCTGTACCAGTTCAGGTACTTCGACTACTCGGACACGAACTCCACCTCCAACGACAACACCGTCATCCCGGAGTCCTGCTACGACGGCACCGCGAAGTGCTTCACCGGCGCCTACGACATCGCGGCCGACTGGGACAACCTGGACATCGTCAACGGCGAGATTGCCAAGGCCACCGGCTCCACCGGCGTGTCCGGGGACCCGTCGGAATCCGGCCACAGCCACCCGCAGGTTGACGAGCTCGTGCTCATGGCAGCGGAGGAAAACAACGGCAAGGCCGGCATCCGCGTGCTTGGCGAGCGCGAGGGCGTGAAGAACGTCATCATCGCCAACCGCTCCGACTCCAAGGTGTACCTGGAGCTGTCCAACCTGGGCATCGACCTGCACGAGTTCACCCTCCAGGTGGACTACCCGGGCGGCAAGTTCCGCAAGACCTACCCGGTGGAAGGCGTACTCAAGGAGCACGGCAAGTACAACGTCGAGGTGCCGATTGCCAACACCGCCGGCTACAAGGATTCCTCCATGCCGGTGAAGTTCCGCGTCTTCAACGCCGACGGCCGCTTGGTCGCCGAGGAGACCAACGAGTTCTCCGTGCTCAACTACACCACCGAGCAGATGGATCAGCTGGTCCAGGAGCTGGAGAAGAACAACTCCAAGCACCTCCAGGCCGCGCGCGACACCGTGGGCAAAAAGGACCCGGCGAAGCCGACCCTGGCCAAACCGGCACCGGTGCCCACCAAGAACAACCAGCCTGTGCGGACTGGCAATCGACGCCCGGCCGTGACCGAGCTCAACGGCGCAACCCAGCCTGCGCCGAAGCCGAAGCCGGGCACCAACCCGACGCAGAACCCGAGCCGGAACGATCCGGCCCCGAACAACCAGGCCAGCGAGACCGGCAAGGGCGGCAAGGAGTCCGGCGGCAGCACCGGCGCGATCGTGGGCATCATCATCGCGATCCTGGCGGTTGTCGGCCTCGGCGGCGCCGCAGCCGCGATGGGCGGCTTCATCTAAGCACCCCCGCCGAAACGGCCGCCGTAATCCTGACAGATTACGGCGGCCGTTTGCGATGACCAGGGACGATAGGGCCCGCCTGACAGATTCCGCCGCGATGTGTCGGCGGGCCGCCGCCCCGCTCGGTCCCCGCCGCCCAAACCCCTAGAACCAGGTGGCGGGGCGGACCTTGTTGGCCAGGTCCACCAGCGCGTACCGGTGCTTCGGGTACGGCGCCACCCGGGCCTGGTCCCGCAGCGTCTGCGCCAGGCCGCGGCGCAGGCCCCGGATGGTGAAGGGGTACTCGAACAGCGCAACGTTGGTGGAGGCCTGGTGGGCGCGCAGGTACGTCAGGCCGGCCTCGATGACGGCGACCTTGATCTGCAAGAAGCGTGGCTCGGTGGAGGGGATCTGCTCGAGGCGGCGGGCGGCGAGCCGGATGTGGTCTTCGGTGGCGCCCTCGGCAACCAGGCACAAAATGGCGGTCAGCTGCGCCATCCGGTAGTGGCGTGACGCGTTGGGCACCTTGTCCAGGGCCTTGATGGCCAGGTCCACTTCGCCTTCGCACATGAGCATGCGGGCCAGGCCGAACGCGGAGGAGACGGTGGTGGGGTTGGTCATCCACACCAGAGCGTAGAGGCGGGTGGCGTGGAAGCGCAGGCCTTCGGGGGCGGTCACGGTCAGCGACCACGTGTTATCTGTGGCCCCGTCGGCGGCCATGCGCTCGAACACGGAGCGCGGCACGTCGCGGAGGTGTTGGGTGAGGCCGGCAGCGGCGGGCGAGAGCTCGTCGTGAAGCAGCGCACTCGATTGGTACCCGCCCTCCTGGAGGATGAGCTCGCTAACTGCGGCGAGCGCCAGTTTGGGGGCGGCCTCGCCGGGCAGCTGGTTGAGCACCTGCGAAAACGAACCCTTCGCGGAGGCGAAGTCGCCCAGGAGCGTCTCCACGACGCCCGCGTACCAGGAGTAGCGCCAGTTGTCGCCGAAGCGCTCGGACAGCGAGCGCAGCCAGGCGCGCGCCTGGGTGGTCAGGCCCAGGTCGATCATGGTGCGCACGACGCCGAAGGGGATTTCGATGGAGTGCTCGTACTGCGGGGTGGTCATGGCCTGGCGCAGCGTCTCCAGCGTTTCGCGCGGTTCGGCATACGAGGAGCCCTGGAGCATCGCGGCGCCGACATCGTCGCGGTTGACCAGCGGCGACGGCAGCGCGGCGACGACCTCTTGCGGGGTGATGTCCACGCTGCGGGCGATGCCGTCGATGAGCTGGTCGGTGCGGAACACCAGGTGTTTGGTGCCGAACGTCGTACGCTGAGGGGAGAACAGGGAGTGCTGCGCGGGGTAGGTGCGCCCGTCGCGCACGGCGACGATCTCGCGCAGCACGCCGAGCATCTGCGCCTCCAGCTCGGTGAGGCTGGTGAAGCGCTGCGCGGGGTCCTCGTTGCAGCAGCGCGCGAGCAGCCGGTACAGGGAGGTGTACTGGCGGAACAGCGGTTCGTCGGCGGGGGAGGGGATGCCTAGGTCGTACACGCCGTCGGTTTGCGGCAGGTCCACCACCAGCGACGCCAAGGTGCGGCCCACGGTGTACACGTCGGAGGCGACGGACGGCCCTTCGGTGGCCACCTCCGGCGCCTGGAACCCCTTCGTGCCGTAGATGAACCCGAAGGCGCCGATGCCGGAGACCGCGCCCATGTCAATCAGCTTGACTTGGTCTTCGGTGACGATGATGTTGTCGGGCTTCAGGTCGTTGTACACCACTCCGCGCGAGTGCAGGTAGTCCAGCGCCGGCAGGACTTCGAGCATGTAGGCGATGGCGATGTCGGGTTGGAGCACTTTGCTTGTCGACGCATTCCGCCATGCCCGTAAACTCGGCCCGCCCACGTACTCCATGACGGTGAACCCGCCGGGCACGCGCGGGTCGTCGATGAAGTTGTAGATCTGCACGATGCCGGGATGGGTCATCTCCGCCAGGAACTCGCGCTCGGCAGCGGCGGCGGCCGCCTCGTCCGGGTTGTCCGTGGAGTGCAGGCCCTTGAGCACCACCACGCGGCCCGCCACGTGGTGGTCCTGTGCCAGGTAGATCCAGCCCATGCCACCGTGGGCGATGACGCCCATGATCTCGTACTGGCTGGCCACCACGTCGCCGGGGTGCAGCACCGGCGGGGCGATGCCCTTTTTCACCACGGCCGGCTCCGGGTCGATCAGCGCTTCCTTCGGCTCGGTGGGCTCCACCCAGGGCAGCTCCACCATGCCGTCGGCGACCACGCGGGTGGCGCGGCGGGTGCCGCGGCGCTCGCGGAACGTGTCCAGGGCGAGCCGGCGCGAGCGCTGCGAGGGGTCCTCGCGGTTGCCGCCCTTGCGCAGCTTGTCCAAGTCTTTGAGCAGGCCGGCCATCTCGCCCATGGCGGAGTAGTCCGTCTCGCCGTCGGAGTCCCAGCCGTCCTCGTCATCGTCGTCGGCGAAGGGGTCGAACGCGACGGCCTCGGTGCCCGGCTCGGCGTCGTCCTCATCCGCGAACGGGTCGAATGGGACCGCCTCGGTGCGCTGCTCCAGCGGGTCCTGCGAATCCTGCTCAGTGCTCACTGCTCCTCCTTCCGGTACATCAGCGGCGGCGGGGAGGACTCCGCGATGGAGCCCCCGAGCCAGGTGGAGTAGAGCTCGTACCACGTGCCGTCGTTACGCATCCGCTCCAGCGTCGAATTGACCTGCCGCACCAGGTCCGTCTGGCCCTTCGGGATGCCCACGCCGTAGTACTGCGTCGCCAGCGTGCCCGGCAGGATCGTCGCGTACGGGTCCTGCGCGGACAGGCCCGCCAGGATGGAATCGTCCGCCACGATCGCGTCCGCCTGGAACTGCTGAGTGGCCATCAAGCAGTCGGACCAGGAGCGGGTGCGCAAAATATTCGAGTGCGGGGTGAACGTGCGCGCGATCTGGGTCAGGTTCGTGCCGTCGACGATGCACACCGTTTTGCCGCCCAGCTGGTTGATGTCGTCCACTCCCCGGTCCCGCGGCACCAGAACCTGCACGCCAGAGGTCAGATACGGGGTGGAAAAATCGATCGACTTCGCGCGCTCCGGCGTGATGGACATGGTGCGGATGACGATGTCCACCTCGCCGTTGTTCAGCGCCTCGGCGCGCGAAGCCGAGTCCACAAACCGCAGGTCCAGGCGGTTGATCCCGGTGTGCTCCTCGTCGAAAATGTCTTCTGCGATCGCCCGGGCGAGGTCCACCTCCAGCCCGCGCAGCTCGCCGCTGGCGGTGTCGCGGAACGCCAGCAGGTAGAGGGACTGGTCGATGCCCACCACCAGCCGGCCGCGCCGCTTGATCCGGTCCAGGTTCGGGGTGGCGTCCTCGGCGTTGCGCGGATTGAGCGAGCCCTCCCAGTCCAGCTTCGCCGGCACGTACGGCTCCGCCGGCACCCCTTGCACGTCCTCGAGGGCCGCGCCGGGCGGCAGCGGCAAGAGCTCGCGCGTGGTGGAGGTTTCGTGCTCTGGGGCGATGGTGGCGCGCACCGGGGTCGGCTCCTCCGAGCACCCCGAAAGCCCCAGCGCCAGCACCGCCGCGCACGCGGTCCATGTCCTTCTCACAGGTACTCACCCAGCCTTCTGCGGATGCCCAGCCACGTGCAGACCACGGCTATAACGGACAGCAGCGCCACCCACGCGGAGACCTGCCGCGTCGCGTCCAGCGAGGCGTCGATGTAGGCCTGCGTGCCCTCCCTCGACGACGCGATGAGCTTGGACAGCGTCGCGTCCAGCTCCCTGAACGGCGCCTCGCCCGCCCCGCCGCCGGAGGCCAACAGCGCCGCCGCCTGCTCGTAGCTGCCCGTGTTCAGCGCGCCGACGAGTTCGTTGTGCTCGTAGGCCCAGGTGCGCAGGGCGTCGCGTGCGTCGTCGATAAGCTGCTGCTCCCCGCCGTACTCCTCTGCCGTTGCGAGCGCCGCGCTTACCGACGCATACGTGCCGTCGAACGCCCGCGACGAGTGCACCACGGACTGGCGGCGCAGCAGCGCGAACGTCTCGTCCGTGCGCGTCTCCAGCGCGTCGAAGCGGGCGGCGGTGAGCTCCTCCCAGGGCTTCGCAGCCCGCTCGTACTCCACCGAACCGTTGCGCCAGGACTGGTAGTTGGACACGCCCGCCCAGCTCAGCGCCACCACCACCGCGAGGGTGCCAGCGAGGAAACCCTTGTTCAGGCGGCGGCGGAACACCCGCCACAGCCACCACTGGGCGAGCACGAGGAACCCGAGTGCCGCCGCCAGACCGGACAGCGGCACCCACTGCGGCTCGGATAAGCGTCGCATTTCCTTGGCCACGTCCTCGCGGGTCAGAGCGTTGATCTCGGAGGCCGCCACCAGCATGCGGGTGCGCATGATGCTGGACGCCTCGGACATGTACGCCACGCCCACCGGGTTGCCCATGCGCTGGTTCACGCGTGCTCGCTCGTTCAGGCCGGCGTAGACCGGCAGGTCCCGCTGGATGTCGCTGACCAGCTGCTCGATGCGCTCGCTGGTGGCGGTGTTGGCCTCCACCGCGCCCTTGTAAATCTCGCCGGCGGAGCTGACTGCCGTGTCCAGTGCTGCGGAGTAGGCCTGCACGTCCTCGTGCGACAGCGGCCCGGGCTGGACAAACCCGCCCGCCGCGATGGTGTCCGCGCGCAGCAGCGAGGTGGAAAGCAGGTGCGCCGCCGCGCTCATCGGCTCCGTGGCCTCGCGCACCGTGTCCAGCGCCTGGTTGCGGTTGGACATGGACTGGCTCATGGAAAGCCCCGCCGCCAGCAGCATGGCGGTCAGCAGCACCATCACCACGATGAGCTTGCCGGGGGTGGTCCGCGCGAACGCGTGGCCGCGCCGGCCCATGCGAACGGGACCGGCCAGCGGGCCGTGGAGGACGCCGTGCAGGCGCGGGTGCGCCGGGCGCGCTTCAAGCTCGTCGAGCCACGCGTCGTCGCTCGGCCTGCTTTGCGTCACCATTCCGCAATGATAACTGTTCGCGCCTACAGTGGGGGCCATGCTTGGCGACGGAAACGGCTGGGTCACCACACTCGACGGCACAAAACTTTGGGGGCGCTTCGGCGCCGCTGGCCTCTTCCTCGTCGCCGGTAGCGGAGCGGACGCGAAAGTGCTGCTGCAGCACCGCGCCGGCTGGACCGCCCAGGGCGGTACCTGGGGCATCCCCGGCGGCGCCCGCGACAGCCACGAAACCCCAGCGCAGGCGGCGGTGCGCGAGTCCGTGGAGGAGTGCGCCATCGACCCGGGCCGCATCGACGTGGTCGAAGAGCTGGTCACCACGGACCTGCCGGAGTGGAGCTACACCACCGTCATCGCGCTGTGCGAGGCGCCATTGGCCGTGACCGCCAACGAAGAGTCGGAGGAACTGCGCTGGGTGCCCCTGACTGAGGTTTCGGGGTTTGAGCTGCACCCGGGCTTTGCGGCGTCGCTAAGCAATGTGCTCGCTAAAGCCATGGTGCATACTGAACCGCATGATTGAAGTGCAAGGCCTGACCAAACGGTACGGCGCCGTCCAAGCGGTTGACGACCTCACGTTCACCGTCAAACCCGGCGTCGTCACCGGCTTCCTCGGCCCCAACGGCGCAGGGAAATCCACCACCATGCGCATGATTCTGGGGCTGGACCGCCCAACATCCGGCACCGCGCTCATCGACGGCGTGCCCTACCGCTCGCTGCAAAATCCGTCGCGCACAGTGGGCGCGCTTCTCGACGCCAAAGGTGTCCACCCCAACCGCTCCGCCCGCGCCAGCCTGCTCTGGCAAGCGCAAGCCGCCGGGCTGCCGCGCACCCGCGTCGACGAGGTGCTCGAGCTGGTGGGGTTGACGGATGTGGCCGGCAAACGCGTCGGCGGATTCTCCCTGGGCATGGGGCAGCGCCTCGGCATCGCGGCGGCGCTGCTCGGCGACCCGGAGTACCTGATCCTGGACGAGCCCGTCAACGGCCTCGACCCCGCCGGCATCCGCTGGGTGCGCGAGCTGCTGCAGTCTCTCGCCGCCGAGGGGCGCACCGTGCTCGTGTCCTCCCACCTGCTCGCCGAGATGGCGCAAACCGCCGAGGACCTCATCATCATCGGCCGCGGCCGCCTGGTCGCTAACACCTCGGTTGCGGAGTTCATCCGCTCAAACTCCGGCGTAACCACCATCGTGCGCACCCCCACCGAGGACGACGCCGCCTCCCTGGCCGCCGCGCTGCAGCACGCCGACACGGCCATGCCGTTCAAGCGCGCGGTCGATGGGGACGGACGCTCCGTGTTCGAGATCCCGGACCGCACATCCGACGACGTCGGCCGCGTCGCCTTCGCCGCCGGCGTGCCCCTGTCCGAGCTTTCCGAGCGCCGCGCCTCCCTCGAGGAGGCCTACATGCAGTCCACCGAGGGCCACGCCCAGTACGTCTCCGGAGGTACCAATGCTTAACCTGTTCCCCGCCGAGTGGACCAAACTGCGCTCCACCGCCTCCTTCTGGTGGAACTCCGCGCTGATCATCGTCTTCGGCGCCTTCTTCGGTGCCCTGTTCGGTTTCGCCTCCAAACTCGGCGGCATGCCGTACGCCCCCCTGACCGTCGCCGCCACGATGGCGCTGATCACCGCGATCGTCGTGATCGTGCAGGCCTCCATGACCGTGACCACCGAGTACCGGTTCGGCATCCCGCCGACGAACTTCAGGGTTGCGCCGAAGCGGTGGCAGGTGGCCGTCGCAAAGCTTGTGCTCGGGGCTGTCCTGGCTGCGCTGGCGACCTTCGTGGGGCTCGCCGTCGCGTTTACGGTCGGCGACCTCACCGCGCCCGTGCCCGCGAACTGGGTGAGCAACACCGCCTCCCGACGCGCCCTGTGGGCCATCCCCCTCGGCATGGCCCTGATCACCCTGTTCCAGCAGGGCGTGGGCTGGATCACGCGCAACACCTCCGGCGCCGTGGTCACCGGCATGGGCATGATGCTGCTGATCGAATCCATCGTCGGGTTCATCCCGCGCTACGGCGCCGACGTGGCCAAATTCCTGCCGTTTGGCAACCTCATGGCGTTCATGACCAACAGCCCCGCGAACTGGACGCTGCCCGTGTCGCTTCTGATCTTCGCGGTGTGGGCCGTGGCGGCGTGGATCATCGGCGTGGTGCTGCTGGAGACCCGCGACGCGTAGGGGTTCTGGAGGTTGGGGCGCCCTCCTTCCGCCGGCCGCTCCTCTCCCCAAACCGGCTACCTACAACCGGCTACCAGGCGATTGGGGATGCGGACAAATTCTTGGAGTGCATTTGGGGGACTTTGTCTCGTTGTTATGCACTCAGTGCTTGTCGGTGTTCGGCGATGGTGGTGTAGCCGTCGCCGAGTGTCGACTTCAATCGTCTGTGAATGTAGAAGTCGATGTAGGTGTCAATATAGTCGCGCATTTGCTCCACCGTCATCGTTGACACCACAGGCCTGCCTTTGAGCAGTTCTTGTTTCATCGTGCCGAAGAACCCTTCGGTGCGCGCGTTGTCGCCGCTGGTGGCTTTGCGTGACAGTGACGGGATGTATCGCCACCGGTTGTCGCACCACGCATCGGCCTGGCAGTCGGGGCAATCCAGGATGTTGTGGGTGTGGTCGGTGATCAGGCTGACCCAGCGTTCACTGCGGTAGAGCCCGCCACGGTCGGAATGGATAATCGGTTGCGCACCGTCGGGTTTTACCTCGTCGATTCGCGCGATCATCTCGGCGACCAAGTCGTGATTCGGCGACGTCGACATGGTGACCGCAATCGGCATCCCGTCGTAGAAATCGATCGCTGCCGACAGGAACAACTTCCCGTCTGGGCAGTGGATTTCGGTGACGTCGGTGCCGATTTTCTCCCACGGGGCATCCGCGTGGAAATCGTGGGTAAGCCCCTGAGTGTCGGCGTGGTCGATGAAATACTGCGACAGTGCAACAACCGGCCGGGCCACATCCGAATCCGCATCCCCGTCGCTGCTGTCGGGTGGGGTGATCAGCAGCAGGTTTGCCGGTTTGTGGTCGGTTTCACCGGTGTAGGAGGAGTACTTGCCAGACGCCTTCGCCGGTGGGCGGCACCCAAGCTCTTGCATGAGAGTGCGCACGATCTTTTCCGACACCGTATGCCCCATGATCTTCAGCCAGGCGTGGATGCGCCGGTAGCCGTAGCTTTGCCCGGATTCGGCTGCCGCCTGCAAGATCAACGGTTTGAGTGCAGCGCGGCGCTGTTCGCGCTGTTGCACTACCTGCGTGTGTTTGTGTCGGTGGTAGTAAAACGTCGACTGCGCAATCCCGACAACCGCGCATGCTCGAGCGATGGAAAACCCGTGGGCGTCCGTGAGGGCAACCACCACAGCGGCTTTCGCCGCGGTGGACAGCTCACCGTCACGGACGTCGTCTTTTCCCCGCGACTCACCGTCGCGGACGTTGTCTTTTCCCCGTGGCTCACCGTCGCTCATGAGCACTTGGATAATGGCGTCTTTGACCGTTTCCCGGTCGCGCATCTCAACAACGAGCTTTTTCAGCTCGTCCATGTCACTGGGTAAATCAGCGATATCGTCTATCGGCCCAGGCCCTGGCAGCCACTCGTTGACTGGCCGGGGTGGTTTCTTCGCATCGGCTGCCTCATCGACTCGCTGCTGCTGATGGTTGCGTTGGACTTTGCGGTGTTTGCTCACGCGTTCCATTGTCGCCGCAAACGCCTCGTCGAATGTCATCGACGCTGCCGAATCGCGTTCGTCATCGTCGGGCCAATACCGCTTCGTCCAGGTCAGTGCCGCGGTGTCGTGGACATCGAACTCTACAGCGATGTCACGCACTGTCGCCTGCGAGGTCAATCTGCGTGCGACAACTTTTGCGATGGTCTCAGCGTCGTAGGCGCGTCTGGCACCGTCCAAGCTCTGGCCACGACGCTTGGCCGCAACCCAGTTGCCGACCGTGGCCACCGACGGCCGGCGACCACACGCGTGTTCAGCCCAGTCGCAGACCTCACGGGCAGACGACCCGGCCAAAAACCTCTCAACCGCACCAACGCGGATATCAGATGGAAAACCTGCGGGCATCGGAATACCTTCCAGCCCCCAACACTCCAACTTTTTGTCCGCGCTCCCATTTGGGCCTGGTAGCCGGTTGTAGGTAGCCGGTGTTTGTGTTCGGGGCGGCGCGGCGTGAGGAAGGCGAGCACGACCGAGCGTGGTTTGCTAATCTGACTACGTCATCGGGGGATGGATCACAGGGGGAACCATGGATCGAGCACGTCTAACCGGAATGCTGATGTCACGGCAAACCGCCGAGGCCCAGGACTGCCGGCAGCTATCTGCAACAAAGTTCATCGCCGCCACAGACTGGGACACGTTGGAATCGCACGAGCAGGAGTATCTCCGCTGCTACTCCGTGTCGGCTGCGGCGTATAAGGCGGTGCTCGTCGGCAGGTCTGCTGCCCGCATGCACGGCATGTGGGTGGTTCCCAACCTGGAAGAGCTGGTAGAGCTCGCGCAGTGCAACGGCAACCCGCCGCCGAAGAAGCAGTGGCCTGAGGGGGTGCTGTACCGGCACATCAGTGTTCCCGAGATCGACACCGTGGTCCGTGATCCGATCGACCGTGCGGGCGCGGGAGCAACCCTTCGCCTGACGACGCCACCCCGCACCGTCGTAGACATCGCCAGATTCCATGGTGTCCCGGACGCTACTGCGGCCATCGACGGGCAATACCGCGAAATGGCGCCGCTTCAGCAACAGATGTGGTGCGACGAAATTCTGGCGGTAGCGCAGCGCATGCGCGGTAAGCGGGGGATCGGCCGCGTGAAAGAGGCTATCGCTTTGAGCTCATCGCTGTCGGAGTCTCCATTCGAGTCCGTCGTGAGGGTGCTGTTGGCGTTGCGCGGAATCAAGGTGAGGGAGCAGATGTGGATCGGGCGGTACTACCGAGTCGACCTGCTGTGGGGGACGCTGGTCATCGAGATCGACGGGTACCTCAAGTTCAAAGACAAGCCTTTCGAGGCAGTGATCAAGCAGGAGAAACGCGACCGGTGGCTCAGGGAACAAGGGTATACGGTGATTCGTCTTTTCCCCGCCGAAATCATCCAGGACCCTGAAGATTGCATACGCCGCATTATGGCCAGCAAGGTGGAGGCGGATGCCAACCCATCGGTACGAGTTCCGGCTACCACTCGTCGCCCGCGCTAGGCCCCAGTCGAACCCGTGCCGCGGCATCTTTCGCCCGTAACCGGCTACCTACAACCGGCTACCGCGCTATAAAACGCCTGGTAGCCGGTTGTAGGTAGCCGGTTTAGCGGTGGGGGCGAGGCGGAGGCGGCCTGGCGTCGGGGACCGGCGCGAAAACCGGTGCGGCGGGGCAGAAGACGGCCGCGCACCACCGGGAGCACCGCGACCCCTACTGCAGCGCCGACGTCAGCTTCATCACGTTGTCCACGTACCGCCGGTACCAGGGCCTGCGCGCCCACCGCTCCAGCGTCAGCTCGCGCGAGACGGCCTGGTAGTTCGCGCCCAGCTGCTCCAGCGCCGGCAGCAAAGCGCCGGACGCGACGAGCAGGGAGGATTCGTAGTTCAGCGAGAAGGAGCGGATGTCCATGTTGGAGGACCCGAGCACACCGACGGCGCCCTCGCGCCCGGGATCGGCAAGCACGAACTTGGTGTGCAGCACGTACGGCGCGGGGAATTCCCAGATGCGCACTCCGGCCTCCAGCAGCGCCTCGTAGTACGCAGATTGGGCGTGCTGCACCATGAATTGGTCGGCCTTTTCGCCGACGAAGAGGTCCACGCGCACGCCGCGGTAGCACGCGGAGGTGATGGCCTCCAGCAGCGATTCCTCGGGCACGAAGTACGGCGAGCACAGCGTGAGCTGCTCTTTCGCGTTGTGGACGATGGAGTTGAACATGCGCAGGTTCGGCTCGGTGAGGTATCCGGGCCCGGAGGGGACAAGCTGGAGCACATCGCCTGTCGACGGCTCCGCCACCCCCTCACCAGCCCCAGCACCGGAACCAGCCACCACGTCGAGCGTCTCGCCGGATTCGGTGTACCAGTCCACGGCGAACATGGACTCGACGGACTCCACGATCGGCCCCTCCAGCTCCACGAAAGCGTCGACCCACTGGCGCCCGGCCTTCACATGGCCGGGCATGAGGTAGCCGCGGTCGATGAGGTTGAACGAGCCGACGAACGCCACCTCAGAGTCGATGACCACCACTTTGCGGTGGTTGCGCAGGTCGGGGCGGCGCCAGCGGCCGCGCAAGGGAGCTAGGGGCAGCATCATGTGCCAGTCCACGCCGATGTCGGTAAGCCGCTTCTTCAAAGCCCGGAAGCCGGGGTATTTGGCGGAGCCGATGTGGTCGAAAAGCAGCCGCACGTGCACTCCCCGCGCGACGGCGCGCTGCAGCGCCCGGAACACCACGTCCGTTGTGTCGTCCCAGGCGACGGCATAGATTTCGATGGAGATGGTGGCGGATGCTTCGTCGATAAGCTTGGCTATCCGCAGCATCGTTTTGCGGTAGTCCGCCCACAGCGCGCGCACCTCGCCGCGGACGGCGGGGTAGCCGGTGAGTTCGCGGTTGAGGCGCACCAGCGAGGCGGTTTCGGGCGGCAGGTGGGCGATGGTGTCGTCGGGGCCCGCCCACGCGCCGTCGAGCGCGCGGCGCGCCTGGACTTGGATGCGGTGGCGGCGGCGCGAGACGAATGTGGAGCCGAACAGCAGGTACAGCGGCAGGCCCACTACCGGCAGCAGCAGGATCAAAAGCAGCCAGGCGTTGGCGGAGGAGGGTTTGCGCCCGCCGGGCACCACGCCGATCATCACGAATTTGATGGCGTAGTCCACGACCATGGCCGCGAACTGCCACCAGGACAAATCCAGGCTCATCGCACCTCGTCGTAGGCCAGGCCGCGGGTGTCGTAGTCCACGATCACGGGCGCGTGGTCGGACGCGCCCTTGCCCTTGCGCTCCTCCACGTCAACGAACGCGCGTTGGACCCGGTCGAACATGGGCTTGGTGGCCAGCTGGAAGTCGATGAGCATGCCCTCGTTCTTCTGAAAGCGCATGGCTTTGTAGTCCCAGAACGTGTACTGCTGCTCGTGGGGGACCTCGTAAAGCCCGGCCTCGAGCAGCATCTGGAACGCGGCTCGCTCCGGCTCGGTCACGTGCGTTTTGCCCTCGAACCAGGAAACGTCCCACACGTCCTCGTCGCGGGGTGCGACGTTGAAGTCGCCCATGTACACCTGCAGCTCCCCGGGCTGGACCTGGTCGGCAAGGGACCAGAGGAACTGCAGTTTGTAGTCGTAGTGCGGGTCGCCGATTTCGCGGCCGTTGGGCACGTACAGGCTCCACACGTCCACCCCGCCGCACACCGCCCCAACGGCGCGCGCCTCGCGCTCCGGGTCGCCCTTCTTGGCAAACGCGGGCTGGCGGGTGAAGCTGTCGCGGACGTTGTCCAGCCCCACGCGCGAGGCGATCGCCACGCCGTTCCACTGGCTGACCCCGACGTGCGCGACCTCGTAACCTGCGGCTTCGAAGGTGGCGTAGGGGAATTTGCTGTCGGCGGTTTTGGTTTCTTGCATCGCCAGCACGTCCACGTCCTCGCGTTCGAGGAAGGCGGCGATCCGCTCGGCGCGGGTGCGCACCGAGTTGACGTTCCATGTGGCGATTCGCATGCGGCCTAGCCTAGCGCCAGCCGCCTACGGTGGTGTTCCAGCGCCCCTTCGGGCACATTGCCTATCGACGCCACACCAAAGGCCTCCCCCGCAACCCAGGCAATCTGCTCGTCCTGGAGCTCCCATGCGTGATCGAGCACCTTCAGCGCCGGTTTGCCGATCCGCTCCGGGATGACCAGCCGCACCGGCAGGCTCCGCTGGTCGTAGAAGGACCGGATGGCGTCGAGAGGCAAGGGCTCGAAGCCCGCCGAGGGGCCGAGCGGGACCGCGGAGTTGGCCTCCTCGGTGTCGCCTGTGCGCATGAGCCAGCCGCCGGCCCACTCAGAATCGCGCACGTTGAGGCGGTCTGCGAGGCGTTTTTCCAGCCCGCGGATTTCCGAGTTGCGCACGGTGCGCGGCGAGAGCTTCTTGATGATGTGCAGGTCCGTGACCTCGATCGCCTCCTTGGAGGAGGGGAAGCCGCCGACCTCCTGCGGGCGGATCACCAGCGGGTCGAGGCTGAGCACGTGGCCGATGATGTCGCTGGCGTGCTCGCCGCGGCGCTGGCGCACCACGACGCGGTCGCCCACCGCGACTTCGTCGGAGCGGAAAATCCGGGACACGCCTACTTGCGGGCCCCGCGCGGGCGGATCGCGCCGGTGAGCACCAGGGCAGCGCCGATCAGCAGGGAGAGCATGCCGATGGCGATCAGGGCGCGCATCGGGGTGCCGGTGTCGGCGAGGTCGTCGTCGCGCTCGTCGTCGTCCTCGGTGGTGGTGGTCGACGACGTCTTCGACGTGGTGGACGACGAGGACGTGGTCGAGCTGGACGTCGCCGACGTGGTGCGGTTCTCCAGCACGGTGCGGGCGGAGCTGCTCGACGTGGTGGTCGAGGACGCGGTGGTGGTCGCGGAGGTGTCCGTGGTGGTGGACGAGGAAGAGGTGGTCGACGAGTCGGTGGTGGTGGTCTCCGTCGTCGTGGTCTCCGAAGTGGTGGTTTCGTCGGTGGAGGTTTCGGTGTCCTGGAGGCGCTCCACGCTGTGGGTCACCTCGGGGCCGAACGCGGGGGAGGTGCTGGTCTCGGCAGTGCTGGTCGGTGTGGTCTCAGTAGTGGTGGCCGGGGTGGTGATGACGGCTGGGGACGTCGACGGGGTGGTCGGCTCCTCGGCCACCGTCGGTGTGGTCGCCTCCTCCGCATCGCGCGTGCGCTCCGCGCCGGGGATGCCGAACACGATCGGGGCGTCGCCGGTTTCGGATCGCTCGAACGCGTCAATGGCGGTGGTGCCCAGGATCCCGCCGAGGCCCTCGATGGGGGCGGGCACGACCACGGGTTCGTCGTCAGGCAAAAGCTCCGAGCGCAACTGGCGCACACCCGCGCGCTCGCGCTTCAGCGCCGCAGCCGCCTCGTCGAAGGTGGCCTTCTCCTCCTTGGTCAGGCCGTCTTCGGCGGCTTCCTCGCGCAGCTCGGCCAGCTCGTCGGAGGCCGCGATGAGCTCCTTGCGCCAGGCGATGAGCACGTCTCGCACCTCGTCGTCGGTCTCTGCGCTGTTGATGGCGGTGATGGAGGTCTCGTGGGTGGCGGAGACGTCGTCAAGCAACTGCTCAACTGGCTCCGCGGGCGTCGCCGGAGCGAGGGTGAGCGACGCGGCGGCGATGGCGGCGGGGATACGCATGGCGATATCTTAGCGCGTTAGTCGTCGTGGCCGAACGGATCTTCGTCCGTGCCCGGAAGCCAAGTGTGGCCGGCTTCCTTCCAGCCGTTGTCGCGGATCACGCGCTTGGCCTCCTTCTTGTAGCGGCCCGTGAGCACGTCCGTGTACAAAAAGCCGTCCAGGTGACCCGTTTCGTGCTGCAGGCAGCGGGCGAAAAAGCCGGTGCCCTCGATCTCAATCTCGTTGCCGTTTTCGTCCAGGCCGGTCACCTTCGCCCAGTCCGCGCGGCCAGTGGGCCAGCCGTAGCCCGGCACGGACAGGCAGCCTTCGTCGTCCTCGCCGGTGTCGCTCGGCATGGTCTTCGGGATCTCGGAGGTCTCCAGCACCGGGTTGATCACGGTGCCGCGGCGCATGGTCTCGCCGTCCGGGCAGTGGTAGACGAAGATGCGCAGCGGCACGCCGATCTGGTTGGCGGCCAGGCCCACGCCGTGGGCGGCGTCCATGGTTTCGTGCATGTCGGCGATGAGCTCTTGCAGCTCCTCGACGGGCTGCGTGACTTCCTTGGTCGGCTCGTGCAGCACCGGGTCGCCGTGGATAACGATGGGTCGGATGGTCATGCCAATATATTAGGCATGCTTTCAGAGACCGACCTTTCCGTGCTCCGCTTCGCCGCGCGCGCCCCCAGGTCGATCGGCGCGCGCGAGGATGCGGTGCGCGCTGAGCTGGGCATGCAGCCCATCCGCTACTACCAGCATCTCAACCGGTTGCTCGACTCGCCCGATGCGCTCGCGGCCGAGCCCCAGCTGGTGCGGCGTTTGCAAAGGCTTCGCGACGACCAAAGGTCCCCCAACCTCTAGTTCAGCTTTACGGTGTGTTGCGCCTGGATTCCGAGGCGGTGTGGTTAGAGTTGCCGATGTGACTAACGACAACTATGGCAACAACCGTCCCGACTTCGAGTTCGAGCCGGGCTCCGGCTCCACGCGCTACACCGGCAACTCCGACTCGTTTGGCGGCGCGTACGACGAGGCGTACGACGGCTCGTACGATGCCGAGCCGATCGACGCCGAAATCGTCGACGACACCGAGTACCGCGGCGCCCACCGCCGCGACGACGACTCCGAGTACATCGAGGACGTTGATTACGGTGCCGGTTACGGTGCTGGCCAGGCCGGGTACGCCGACGACACCCGCCACCTCCCCGGCGCAGGCGCCGCCGCGGCGGGCGCTGCTGGTGCTGCTGGTGCTGCTGGGGCGCGCCGTCGCTCCCGCAACGCCGACGACGCTATTTACGACGAGCCCTACGACGGCGCCTACGAGGAGGATTACGAGGGTGAGCCGAAGGGACGTCGAAAGGCATCTGCTGCAGGCGGCGCCGCGGAAGGCGGCCTGCCGAAGCGCGGCCTGGCGATGATCCTGATCGCCGTGGCGGCGCTGCTGGCGCTGTGGGGGATTTGGAAGATGACCCAGGACGACAAGGGCAGCGACGGCGAAGGCGCCGCCCCGGCCTCGTCGACCGTGGTGGGCACCTCCGCGGCGGTGCCGGCCGGCGACGGGGCTGGTCAGAACGGCCAGGGCGCTGACGGCGCTGGCCAGGGTGCCGAGGGCCAGGGCGGCGCAGCAACGGGCGCCGACCAGAACGCCCAGAACACTGAGGGCCAGCCGGCCCAGGACCCCAACGCCCAGGATCCCAACGCCCAGCGTCCGGAAGGCGCCGAGGGCCAGGGTGAGAACGACCAGCCCGCGCCGGCGCCGGCACCAGCTCCGGCGGGCGCCGGCCTCGACAACGCGTCGGCCCAGGTGTACGTCTACAACAACTCCGGCACCCCGGACCTGGCCAGCCGCACCGCGGACCAGCTGAAGGGCCAGTACAACGTGGCCAACAACTCCGCCGACGCCGCAGTGATGAACATGCCGGAGCAGGTCTACGGCGTCTTCCCGGAGACCTACGTCTTCTTCGACCCGGCCGTCCCGGGCGCTGAGCAGGTGGCGGCAGACATCGCCCGCCGCGTCGGTGGCGCCGCCCGCGCGAAGGGCGACCTCCCCGAGGGTGCGACGAGCATCCCGGAGCAGGCCGCGAACAACAGCGCCGCCGTGGCGGTGGTCCTGGCGGGCTAGCTACGCGCGCCCAGAGCGCTCCCTCCGGCAAAACCGGCTACCTAGAACCGGCTACCAAGCGAAAATCAAGCTGGTAACCGGTTCTAGGTAGCCGGTTTCGGCGCATTGGCGGGTTGGGGCGGCGCGCCCCCGCAAGCCAGCGCACCGAAAGCCCAACCCACCCCGCGCATATAAACCCGCCTCCGGCACCCGCCCCAGCCGCCGCAGAGGATAGGCTCGTCCATTATGGATCCATTCCGCGATTTTGCCAGGTCCGATGGCCCCACCCTCGGCGTCGAGTGGGAGATTTGCCTCGTCGACCCGGTCACGCGCGACTTGGTGCCCCGCGCCGCCGAGGTGATCGAAAAGGTGCAGGCCCGCCACCCGGACGTCCATCTCGAGCCGGAGTTCCTGCAGAACACCATCGAGCTGGTCACGCCGATCTGCGCGAACACCAAAGAGGCCATCCAGGCCCTGCAAAAAGACCTCAACGCGGTCAAGGAGGTCGCCGACGAGATGGGCCTCAAGCTCTGGGCAAGTGGAGGCCACCCGTTTTCGGATTTCCGCACGAACCCGCTGAGTCCGAAGCACACGTACGAGGAGATCGTTAACCGCACGCAGTACTGGGGCCAGCACATGCTGCTGTGGGGCATCCACTGCCACGTCGGTATCAGCCACGAGGACAAGGTGTGGCCGATCATCAACGCGGTGATGACCAAGTACCCGCACCTGCTGGCCATTTCCGCGTCGAGCCCGGGTTGGGACGGCATCGACACTTCTTATGCGTCGAACCGCACGATGCTGTACCAGCAGCTGCCCACCGCGGGCATGCCGTATCAATTCCAGAGCTGGGACGAGTGGGTCGGTTTCATGCGCGACCAGCAGACGTCGGGCGTGATCAACCACACGGGCTCGATGCATTTCGACGTCCGTCCGGCCGCGAAGTGGGGCACCGTCGAGGTGCGCATTTCGGACGCCACGAGTAATCTGCGCGAGCTCGCGGCCGTCGTGGCGCTGACGCATTGCCTGGTGGTCCACTACGACCGCATGCTCGAGCGCGGCGAGAAGTTGCCCACGCTGCAGCAGTGGCATGTCGCGGAGAACAAGTGGCGCGGCGCCCGCTACGGCATGGACGCCCTAGTGATCACGAGTCGCGACACCGACGAGGACTGGATCAAAAACGAGTTGCAATTGCTTATCGACGAGCTCACGCCCGTCGCCGCCGACCTCGATTGCGTCGACGAGCTGAACTTGGTCCGCGAGATCATCGAGCGCGGCGCCGGCTATGAGCGCCAGCGCGCGATCTACCAGCGCACCGGGGATTGGAAGGACGTCGTGGACGCAACCTGCGCGGAGATGTGGGAGCTCAGCCTTTAGGGTTGACGCGCCGCGGGTGGTAGCTGGCGGGGCGGTCGTTGCGGGTGAGCTGCTCGTCGTCGCCGTAGAGGCCTTCGCGTCGCGCGATGCGGCTGAGACGCTGCGCGGTAACGGGGCTGGTCATCAGGGCGAAAATCACGAGCAGCACCATCATGCCGATGTCCCCGCGTTCGTGCACGCTGAATTCCTCGGCAGTGACCACGCGGATGATGGTGCCGGTGATCATCAGCACCAGGCCGGTGGTTTGGGGTTTGGCGATGGCGTGCACGCGCGCCAGGGTGGAGTTGAACCGGGCGGTGCCCACGGCGGCGGAGAAGACCATGAACGCGCCGGGGAGGATGAACACCAGCGAGATGATGTCGGAAATCATAGGGAACCGTCCCTCTTGCGGAAGCGGGCCACGGACAGGGTGGCGATGAAGCCGAGCAGGGCGATGACGATCATGACGTTGACCACCGTGGTGTCCAGCGTCCAGCAGATGTACAGGGCGAGTGCGCACTGGAGGGAGGCGGTGATGCCGTCGTTGGCCAGCATGCGATCCATGGAGTCAGGCCCGACGATGGCCCGCCAGGCGAAGATGAAAAACCCGGCGACCAGGAACACGGCGGCCACGGTGAGGCAGACGGTGTAGGCGGTGCTGTGCATGTCAGCGGCCTCCTTCGAAGATGGCGATCATTTGGCGCTCCAGTTTCTGCACGTTGGCGATTTCGCGGGCGATGGCGGCGTCGCCTTCGGCGTCGAGGACGTGGATGGTCCATTCGCGGTTGGCCAGGTCGATGTCGGTGACGGTGCCGCCGGGCTGCAGGTTGTAGGCGCAGGTGGCCAGGTACAACACCAGCTCGTTGCTCAGGCGCATGGGCACGCGCAGCACGGCGTTGCGCGGCTGCGGCGCGCGGCGCAGCGACAGCCACGCCACCTTCGCGGACGCCACGAGCAGGTCGAAGAACCACTCGAACATGAACGCGGCGAGCTTCAGCCAGTTCACCCGGTTGCCGCTGCGCGGCACCGGCGGCAGCGGCAGCGCCAGCACGATGAGCAACCCCAGGCCCAGCCCGGCGACGAGGTTGCCCCAGCTGAGCTGGCCCATCAGCAGGATCCACATGAACGTCAGCCACGCCACGGTCAGCGGGCGGAAGCGGTGGGCGACTCCTTGGAGCATTAGCGGGTCACCTCGTTCGATTCAGCGTCCACGGGCTCCGGCACGACCTCGGTGGTCACACCGGTGCTGGTGGGCCCGGCGGGGCGGGACGAGTCCCTGTGTTCCAGAGAGTCCCGGCCGCCGCCGGCGCCGGTCTGTTCGCGGAAGGCGTCGAGGTTGCGTGTGGGGGCCGAAGGGTCGTCGATAAGCACGGCGCTTCTGTAGATGGACAGATCCTGGGCGGATTGCGCGGCGCGGTCCGTGATGTTGGAGATCGGGCCAGCGAGGAACGTGATGCTTGTCGACGCAAGCACCAAGAACGCGGTCGACAAAAGCATGCCGGTGGGCACGCGGCCGACGTCGTCGCGGTCGCCGGAGGAGACGGTTTCGTCGCGCGCGGCAAGGTTGGCCGGGCGCGCCAGGACGACGTCGCCTTCGGGGGCGTCGGCCCGGTCGCGCAAGAACCCCTTGGACCAGACGTTCATCATGGCGTACAGGGTGAGCAGCGAGGTGATCACCGCGCCGCCGATGAGCACCCACGCCAGCCAGGAGCCGTCCTCCGCGCCGGCCTGGATGAGCATGACTTTGCCCAGGAAGCCCGACAGTGGCGGGATGCCGCCCAGGTTGAGCGCGGGGATAAAGTAGAGCAGCGCAATCACGGGCGCGGTGTAGAGCAGCGAGCCGAGCCGGCGCAGCTGCGCGGAGCCGGCCTGGCGCTCCACCAGGCCCACCACTAGGAACAGAGAGGTCTGCACCAGAATGTGGTGCACCGCGTAGAAGATGGCGCCGGACAGGCCGGCAACGGAACCGAGGGCGACGCCGAAGATCATGTAGCCGATGTGGCTGACCAGGGTAAAGGACATCAGACGCTTGATGTCGTTTTGGGCGATCGCGCCCATCACACCCACGATCATGGTCAAAAGCGCAATGACCATCAGCGTGGAATCTAGGGCGCCGTCGGTGAACACGGTGGAGCGCACGCGGATAAACGCGTAGACGCCCACCTTGGTCAACAGCCCGGCGAACACGGCGGTGACGATGGAGGCAGCGGTGGGGTAGGAGTCCGGCAGCCACGCGTCCAGCGGGAAGATCGCCGCCTTGATGCCGAAGGCCACGATGAAGGTGGCGAAGATGGCGGCGCGGGTGCCGTTGGGCAGCTCCTCCATGCGGATGCCGGCCTGCGCCATGTTCACGGTGCCCACCGACGCGTACACCAGCGCGAGGGCGAACAGGAAGACCATGGACGACGCCATGGAGACCATGACGTAGCCGATGCCGGCGCGCACGCGCTGCGGGGACGCGCCCAGGGTGAGCAGCACGTAGGAGGCCACCAGGAACACCTCGAAGCCGACGTAGAGGTTGAACAGGTCGCCGGCGAGGAAGGACAGGTTCACGCCCATGCTGAGCAGCATGTAGGTGGGCAGGAAGACGGCGACTGGGTCGTCGTCGTCGCCGTCGCGAAGCCCCTGCGAGATGCCGTACCACATCACCGCGAACAGCACGATGGAGGAGACGAACAGCATGATCGAGCTCAGCCGGTCCGCCACCATCGTGATGCCCACCGGCGCGTCCCAGCCGCCCATCTGCACGGTCTGGATGCCGTGGGTGTCGGCGACGATGATCATCACCGCGGCGATCACGGTCAGCGCCGCCAGGGTCCCCAGGGCGATGAAGCGTTGCAGGTTCACGCCGCGGAACAGCACGATCAGCCCGGCGGCGAACGCGGGCAGGATGATCGGCATAACGATCATGTACGGCATCGCGGGCAGCACCCAGTCGGCGAAGGCCATGAAACTATTTCGCATCGTGGCCTCCCTTGACTTCCTTCACCGGGTCCTCGAACGGCTTGGGGCCGAACTCGTCGCCGGAGGGGCTGGCCTTGCCGGTCTGCGCGTCGTCGGACTTGTCGCGGTCCGGGGAGGCGGACTTCGGCCGCGCGGCAATTGCGCGATCCTCCTCGTCCCGCTCCACGATGTCGTCGGTGCGGTAGCGGTACTGGCGGTAGGCCAGGGCGAGCATGAACCCGACCATGGCCATGGAGATCACAATCGCGGTCAGGATCATCGCCTGCGCCAGCGGGTCCGCGCTGTCGGCGGCCGCTTTGGAGTCGCGCCCGATGATCGGCGGGGAGCCGGCGGGCCCGCCGGACTGCAGAAGCAGCAGGTTGGCGCCGTTGCCGATCAGGGTCACGCCCATGATCATGCGGGTCATGGACTTGTCCAGCATCAGATACACGCCGCACGCGATCAGCACGCCGGAGCCGATGAGCAGGAACAGGTTCGCTTCCATTTACTCGCCTCTCCTTTCGCGTTTGCTTATGGACGATCCGCTGGCCGCCGCCGCCCTGCGCTCGTTGTAACGGGCTCTGCGGTTCCTGGACATGAGCCTGCGGCGTTGCTCGTTTTTGGCCTGCAGCTTGCGCGCGCGGTCGCGGGCGCGCTGCTTTCGAGTGTCCTCCTCGCGGTCCAGGTAGGCGCCCATGGAGGCCAGCACGTGCATGATCAGCCCGACGACGATGATGTAGACGCCCGCGTCGAAAATCAGCGCGGACGGCACCGTCACGTCGCCGATCAGCGGCACGTCGAACTCGGCGTACGAGGAGGTCAGCGGCGGCATCCCGAAGAACATCGGGGCGACCGCGGCCGCGGTGGTGAACATGATGCCGATGCCCAGCACCTTGCCCGGGTGCACCGGAAGCGTTTCTTCTGCTTCTCGACGTCCTCCCGCGAGGTACCGCAGCGTCAGCGCAAGCGCCGCGACAAGCCCGCCGGCGAACCCGCCGCCCGGGGCGTTGTGGCCGGAGAAGAAGAAGTAGGCCGACAGCAGCATCATCGACGGGAAGAGCAGGCGCGTGACCACATCCACCAGGATGGAGCGGTTCTGCGCAGTCTCCGTCTCCACGCCGGAGGCGAGCCAGCGCGCCTTGGTTGTGGACAGGGTGGGCCGACGCGATTCCGGGTCGAAGCGGAAGGTGCCGAAGATCAGGCTGGCGATGCCGGTGGCGGCGATCACCAGCACCAGCGTCTCGCCGAACGTGTCCGCCGCGCGCAGGTCCACCAGCAGCACGTTGACGGTGTTGCGGCCGTGGCCGATCTCGTAGGCCAGCTCCGGCATGTACTTGGAAATCGGCTCCGCCACGCGCGCGGACATCGCCGTCATCGCCACCGTGACCACGGAGACGCCGGTGCCGATGGCCAGCCAGGCGCGCAGGCGGTTGTCCTCGTTGCGCTGCTCCGTTTCCGTGGGCATCTTGCGCAGCACCAGCATGAACACCACCATCACGATGGTCTCCACCAGCGCCTGCGTCAACGCCAGGTCCGGCGCACCGTGCAGCACGAAGATCAACGCCATGAAGTAGCCGGTCAGGCCCACCAGGATTACGCCGGAGAGGCGGTTGCGCTGCACGGCGGCGAAGAACGCCAGGCCCGCCATGACGGTGACGGCCAGGCCCTGCCAGACGTTGTCCCACACCTGCATGCGGATGTTGTTGGACTCGCCCAGGATCAGCGCGGCCAGCGGCACCACAGCCAGGAAGGTGAAGATAACGGCCAAGTTGATGGTCAACGAGCCGCGCTGCGTGGATGCCGTCAGCTTCAGCGACCAGCGGCGCAACGTGTCCATGATGGTGTCCCACACCGCGTTGGCGTCGCCGAGTGCGGGGCGTTCGAACTGCGCCTTAGCCACCACGTCGCGCTGCCAGAACATGATGGCGCCGGCGAAGATGATCACGCCGGACAGCGCCAGCGGCACCGTGAACCCGTGCCACAGCGCAAGCTCCGAGCCCTCGACGTCCGGGAAGCGCACGTTGAGGTACTCGTTGATCGGCGCCGACAGCACCGCCGGCGCCACGCCGAAGGCCACGGTGCAGGCGGTGAGCACGGCGGGGGAGAGCCACAGCTTTGGGCTGATGGCGTGCATCTCGCGCACCGCCTCGGATTGCCCGTCCTCCCACGGCTGGCTCTTGGTGGCGAATGCGCCGTAGACGAAGTACAGGGAGTACGCCATGGTGAGGATCGAGCCGGCCACAAGCGCCACGAGGGTGATCTTGCCGGGCATGCCGGTGAGCAGTTCCTCGTGCAGGATGGCGTCCAGCGCCGTCTCCTTCGCCACGAACCCGAACAGCGGCGGGATGCCCGCCATGGAGGCGGCGGAGATGATCGCCAGCGTGGCCAAAAGCGGCTGCTTTCGGCCCAGCCCGGACAGCTCGTGGATGTCGCGGGTGCCGGTGGTGTGGTCGATCGCGCCGACGACCATGAACAGCGTGGCCTTGAACAGCGAGTGTGCGAACGTGATGGCCAACCCCGCCATGGTGGCCTCGCGTGAGCCCACGCCGATGACGGTGGTGATAAAGCCCAGCTGGCTGACGGTGCCGTACGCCAAGATCAGTTTCAGGTCCCGCTGCTTCAGCGCCATCCAGCCGCCCAGCAGCATGGTGAACCCGCCGGTGGACAGCACCACCAGGTGCCAGGTGTTCACCGCGGACAGGTCCGGCGCCAGACGCGCCACCAGGTAAATGCCGGCCTTCACCATGGCCGCGGAGTGCAGGTAGGCGGACACCGGGGTGGGTGCGGCCATCGCGCCGGGCAGCCAGAAGTGCCAGGGAGACTGGGCGGACTTGGTCAGCGCGCCCAGCATGATTAGCACGATGGCGGCGGAGATCGCCGGCGTGTTTTCAATGTCGGTGATCTGGGGGATGTCCGACAGCTTCCAAATCTGCGCCTTAAAGCCGAGCAGGTTAATGCCCACCAGCATGGCCAGCCCGCCGAGGGTTGTCACCATCAGCGCCTGCATGGCGGCACGTCGAGAAGATGCGCGCTCGCCGTAGTAGGAGACAAGCATGTACGACAGCACCGACGTCAACTCCCAGAACACGTACATGAGCAGGAAGTTGTCGGCGATGACCAGGCCGTACATGACCGTGGCGAAAAACGTCAGCTCGAAGCCGAACTTGGCCAGGCGGCGCGGGTTGGAGTCGAAATAGCCCCAACAATAAAACAGCACCAGTGCGCCGATGCCCAGGATGATCAGACTGAACAGCCCCGCGAGCGCATCCAGGCGGAATTCCAAGTTGAGGTTTGTGGACGGCATCCACGTGAACGCCGCCTTGACCTCGCCGCCGTCGCGGAATACCCCGGTGGCGAACAGGCGAGCCACCCAAATAAACCCGCCCAGCGGCACCAGCGCCAGAAAGCCGAACGCGGCGCGGCCCACCGTGCGGAGGAGCACAGGGGCGGCCAGCGTGGCGGCGGTGAGCGCGATGAGCAGTTTCAGCACGGGGTGCGCAGCCCTCCTCTGGTCGTGTGCGTGCAAGGCACGCCGCGCCTCAAGCGGGGCAGCTCATTGAGTTCACACAAAAATACTCACTCCAGCAGCTGCTGGGTATCTACGCGTCAACACGGGTGGCGCGGCCGTTAGAAATTCACTGTAGCGATTTTTGATGCTACTTGCCGTAGCGCTGAAGGAAAGTCGCCTCCGCCACCGCGATGCGCTCGATCTCCGTCGGATCGACGGATTCGTCGACGCCGTGGATGCCGCACATCGGCTCCTCCACGCCGTAGAGTGCGATCTCCGCGTCCGGGAAGGTGTTCTGCAGCGTGATGGTCAGCGGGATGGAGCCGCCGGAGCCGACCACGGACAGCTTGCCGGCGCCGTAGGCCTCCTTGAGGCACTCGCCGAGCGCGGCAACGGCGCCGGCTGACGGATCCGTCGCAAAGGGCTCGTTGACGCCGCTGACCTCAACCTCGACTTTCGCGCCCCACGGGGTGTGGGACTTGATGTGCTCCTCCATCTTCTGCGCGATCTCGGCGGCACTCTGGCCGGCCGGCACGCGCAGGTTGAACTGAGCCTCCGCCCGCGAGTTCACCGCGTTCATCGCCTCGGCCACAGGGGTGGAGGTAAACCCGATCATGGTCACCGCCGGGCGCGCCCACACCAGGTCGGCCGGCTCGTCGTCTGCGGTGCCGAGCAGCTGCACGCCCTCGAGCACGGTGGCGTCGGTGCGGAAGGATTCGCGGTCGTAAGCGTCGCCGTCCCACTTCGTGGTGGTGTCCACGCCGTCGATGGTGGTGCGGCCGTGCTCGTCGAAAAGCGAGTTCGCAATGACCACCAGCGCGTGCGCGGCGTCCGGGGCGCCGCCGCCGAAGCTGCCGGAGTGGACCTGGTTCGCCAGCGTCTCCACGGTGACCTTCACCTGCGCGCCGCCGCGCAGCGAGGTGGTCAGCGTAGGCACGCCTGCGGCAACGTTGCCGGAGTCCGCGATGAGGATCGCGTCCGCCTCGAACACCTCCGGCTTTTCCACGATGAGCTTGCCCAGGCCGTCCTTGCCGCCGAGCTCCTCGGAGCCCTCGACCACGACCTTCAGCCCCAGGTCAGTGCCACCGTTTTCCTCCAGCAAGCGCAGCGCCTCCAGGTGCATGGCCAGGTTGCCCTTGCAGTCCGCGGCGCCGCGGCCGTACCAACGGCCGTTTCGCTCCGTCAGCTCGAACGGGCTGTTCGTCCAGGCGTCCGGGTTGTTCGCGGGGACCACGTCGTAGTGGGAGTACAGCAGCACCGTGGGTGCGCCGTTTTTGGGCTCCCGCTTAGCGACGATCGTGTCAGCGTCATCCACCGTCGAGTAACGAGTCACGTCCAGCCCCAGCCCCTCCAGGGCGTTGACTGTCCAGGCGCAGGCGTCCTCGTGCTGGTCCGCCAGCTCGGGCGTGGAGTGCACCGAGTTGAAGGAGACCAGCTTGGACAGGTCGCTGAAGATGCGGTCGCGTTGGGGGGTGTAGGCGAAGCAAGAAGATTTCATGTCCCCGATCGTATAGATTGATGCAATGTCTCGGCGATGATTGAAAACTTGACAGGATCCTCGGAGCGTAGGAGGCAACATGGCGAACCTTGCATTTGATTTCGAATCTGTAGGCCCTGTAAGTAAGGCTCAAATTGAGCTGCGGGGGTTGACAGTGATTACAGGAGGCAACAACACGGGTAAGACCTATCTGGCTCATTCAGTATTCGGGTTGTTGAGCCGGATTGAACGTGCGAGTAGAATCCCGACGCTCTTTGTTCGCCGAAACTTTCTTGGTGGAGATGACGACGTAATTAACTCGGCAGTAGAACAAATTGATCGAGGCGGTGAGGCGAGGCTGAGGATGGATGAGCTGCGGCACTATATCAACCCAATTCTCGAATCGATTTCGCAGTCATTCTCTCAACGTTACGACAGGGCCTTTGGGGGTGGGGCTGATACTTTGGCAGACGCGAAGGTGACGGTAACGGCCGAGGTGCTCGATTTCAACGCACTAGAGGGCTTGGAAGTCATGTTCCATCGTGGCCGGTCTGCCCCAGTTCTATCTTTGCGGTACGACCACCTAGATCAAACCCTGGTTTACGAAGCATTGGAGGGATTCGCCGACTCGGACCCTGAAACGGTGAAGCTGTGGGTGACAATGAGCGTTGGCTCCACGTTGCTCCGGCTTGTGGCTCCGGGTCTCTTTATCTCCAGTGCCGAGAGGACAGGCGTTGTTATATTCCAAAGAGAGTGGGATCATTCGCGTTCCAACTTGATTGAGGCTATCGCCGAGGTGCCCGACGCTGAGCATCGATCCGCACTAGTCTCGGAGCATGTTCAGAGGTACCCTGCTGCAGTGGGGGCGAATGTAGACTTCATTAGAAGCCTTCCAGATCTGCCGCAGCAACCGAGTGACTTGTTGCGGGCATGTCCTGAAATCGAGAACCTCTTGAACCAGATTGTTGGCGGTGGGTACGACGCGTCCAGCAATCAATTGAATTACGTCGGAGAATCTGTCTCGCTGCCTGTCGCGGCATCATCCTCTACAATTCGATCGCTAGTCGACCTGTGGTTCTACCTTATGCGTGTCGCCAAGAAAGGCGACGTGTTGATCATTGATGAACCTGAATTGAATCTCCATCCTCAGAATCAACGCTTGCTAGCCCGGCTACTTGCGCTCGTCCACAATCAAGGTTTACAGATTTTGATTACTACACATTCGGACTACATCGTAAGGGAATTGAGCGCATTAGTTTCACTTTCTCAGCTCGGGGAACATGCTCCTGAAGAGGTTGAGCTGACTTTGAGCGGGCAGGGGATCACTCGGCAAATGGCGCTGCGCGCAGAAACTCTAAACGTGTATTCAACCTCGTTTCCTTCGTCGGGCACAGTTTCTGAAGTTGAGGTGACAAAAGAGGGGATTGAGCCAACGACGTTCGATGACGTCATCTCAGCGCAAAACGAATTATCGGACATGGTTGCATGGGGAGCAGACGTTGAAGCAGATAGCAACCTCGATTAGTAGCGTTTTGATCGATAGAGCATTCTCCGAGGTGACAGGATCCGGTGAGGTCGAGCTGGTTGAAGAGTCTTACTGTGTCATTGTCAGGGGAATTCCCCAGGGCTCGGTTTTGATAAAAACGGATCTGTTGGATCCTAAAGGTTTTGTTTCAGGGGACCCGTACGGCAGGAGGGCAGATTATGCTCTTATTGATTTTTTGAATTGCAGAATCACGTTTATTGAGCTGAAGTCGCGCAACCCAAACCACAACCACGTCGCAGATCAGCTACGGGGGGCTGGAGCAGTGTTGGATTACTTGGTCGCCATTATCCGTCACTTTGTGCTTGAACCTGTTGATTTGGCTACTTATGAGCGACGCTATGTGCTGCTTTCAAACAACGGTGGTAAGGATTCGCTTCGCAGAAATTTAGAACCTAAAGATTTTTTAGTGCTCAGGAGGAGAGACTCTGTGCCCTACGCTCGCTTCCGTCGATGAGTCGGCGGAATGCCGGCGTCAACGAGGTTCGAACTGCGGGGACAAGTGCGGTGCGGTCGGCCCGCGTGTCGCACCACGCTAGCAGCGTTGGCGGGGCCGGTTCGGCGGCAAATGCTTACCCCAGGATGCTTACCCAAGGGTGCTTACTTCTCGAGTAACCCTTGGCGTGCCAGCCCGCGCTACTCGAGAAGTAAGCATCCTGCAGTAAGCATCCTCGAACCGGTAAGCATACTCACCCGTCATCCTGCAGCGCCGGTAAGCATCCTTGCCTCAGCCCGACACCCCACCCCTTGCGCTCCTTGCACTCAACCCTGTCGAGTGCTAAAAATGTGGCTGGCACTCACGCAAGCCGAGTGCCAATAAACGAACAAAAGCGGGTGAGGCTGAGACCACTCGTCAGCCGTGCCGTCGCGGGCGCCTGCTTGCACCGACGACCTGAGTGATCGTCCATGAACGCCTATATATAAGGAGTGACACACTCGCATGGCAAAGATGATTGCATTCGACGAGGAAGCACGTCGCAGCCTCGAAAACGGCCTGAACACCCTGGCTGACGCCGTGAAGGTCACGCTGGGCCCAAAGGGCCGCAACGTGGTGCTGGAGAAGTCCTGGGGCGCCCCGACGATCACCAATGACGGCGTGACCATCGCCAAGGAGATCGACCTCGAGGACCCGTACGAGAAGATCGGCGCCGAGCTGGTCAAGGAAGTTGCCAAGAAGACTGACGACGTCGCCGGCGACGGCACCACCACCGCTACCGTGCTCGCCCAGGCGCTCGTGCGCGAGGGTCTGCGCAACGTCGCGGCTGGCTCCAACCCGATGGGCATCAAGCGCGGCATTCAGGCCGCCACCGACAAGGTGTCCAAGTACCTGCTGGACCAGGCCAAGGAAGTTGAGACCCAGGAGGAGATCGCTTCCACCGCCGGTATTTCCGCGTCCGACCCGGAGATCGGCAAGAAGATCGCTGAGGCGATGTACGCCGTGGGCAACGGTGCCGTGAACAAGGAATCCGTGATCACGGTTGAGGAGTCCAACACCTTCGGCGTGGACCTCGAGGTCACCGAGGGCATGCGCTTTGACAAGGGCTTCATCTCGGCATACTTCGCCACCGACATGGAGCGCGGCGAGGCAGTGCTTGAGGACCCGTACATCCTGCTGGTCTCCGGCAAGATCTCCAACGTCAAGGAGCTTGTGCCGGTGCTGGAGCAGGTCATGCAGTCCGGCAAGCCGCTGCTGATCGTCGCCGAGGACGTCGAGGGCGAGGCCTTGTCCACCCTCGTGGTGAACAAGATCCGCGGCACCTTCAAGTCTGTGGCGGTGAAGGCGCCGGGCTTCGGTGACCGTCGCAAGGCAATGCTGCAGGATCTGGCCATCCTCACCGGTGGCCAGGTCATCTCCGAGGAGGTCGGCCTGTCCCTGGAGACCGCCGGCATCGAGCTGCTCGGCCAGGCCCGCAAGGTTGTGGTGACCAAGGACGAAACCACCATCGTCCAGGGCGCCGGCGACCAGGCGCAGATCGATGGCCGCGTGAAGCAGATCCGCGCCGAGATCGACAACTCCGACTCCGAGTACGACCGCGAGAAGCTGCAGGAGCGCCTGGCCAAGCTGGCCGGCGGCGTTGCGGTGATCAAGGTCGGCGCCGCCACCGAGGTGGAGCTGAAGGAGCAGAAGCTGCGCATCGAGGATGCTGTGCGCAACGCGAAGGCTGCCGTTGAGGAGGGCATCGTTGCCGGCGGTGGCGTGGCCTTGCTGCAGGCCGCCAACGAGCTCGCCGACGACCTCGGCCTGGAGGGCGACGAGGCCACCGGCGTGAAGATCGTCCGCGAGGCCCTGTCCGCGCCGCTGAAGCAGATCGCGCTGAACGCTGGCCTGGAGCCGGGCGTGGTGGCCGACAAGGTTGCCAACCTTCCGGACGGCGAAGGTCTCAACGCCGCCACCGGCGAGTACGTGGACATGCTGGCCAGCGGCATCGCCGACCCGGCGAAGGTGACCCGTTCTGCGCTCCAGAACGCCGCGTCCATCGCCGCGCTGTTCCTCACCACCGAGGCTGTCGTGGCTGATAAGCCGGAGCCGGCTGGCGCAAACCCGGGCATGGACCCGGAAGCTATGGGCATGATGTAAATCAGTCTTAGCCGATGAAAGCGCGTCCTTCGGGGCGCGCTTTTTCATGCTTATCGACGTCAGCTCCGCCCCACCCCCGTATTGGTGTAAAACGTCACAGGCGGACGGCAGTTTTGGGCGTGTACAGATCGTCCTTGCGGCCGAATGAGTTACACGTTCTGCCACCAATTCAATTGGTGTTCACTTTCCGGTTTCGGTCAGGGCAGGTTATCGGCCCGGTCGCGAAAAGGTTACGTTTCGGTGAACGCATACCAGCTTAAAGCTGCCTGTGTGGTGCAAATCCTATTTTGAGAATGCGCTTGACGTAGCTGGTCGATGTGGCAAAATTCCTCCTGTGACGCCCACCGGGTGTCAGTACCTGTCAAGATTTGCCAGACACACACTGGCACCTATCGAAAAGGGGAAATCAATGCCTTTCGATCTCAAGTTCATCCAGAAGCAGCTGAAGACCTTCAAGACCTTCGCCACCAACCTGGCTGATCTGTTCCAGAACACCCCGAAGACCATCAAGAACTTCGCTGACAAGGTCTCCGCGTAAGCCTTCACCTCACTCAACACAAACTTTCTTTAAAGGAGAATCATCATGGACAACGCATTGACCAACTGGGTTGCACTTTCCTCCGGTAACGGCGCCAACGGCGTCACCCAGGTTCCGGGCGCTCTGCTCGACCTGCTTCGCGAGCTGGGCAAGCTGGCTGGCAACATCGCTGAGCTGATCGGCTTGGTCGCGTAACTGTAACGCGCACTAGCCGAAGGTCCCGTCGCAAAGCGGCGGGGCCTTTTTGCATTCCCGCATACTTCTCCGGCACACCGCGCCCGCGCCGAATAGACTGAAGAACATGGCTGACAACAAAGACGACGAACTGCCGATGATCGACCTCGCCCAGACCGAGGGCTGGGTTGTGGACGACACCGACGAGGACGACCCGGTCCTGCTCATGCCGGACGGCACCGCCATCCAGACGTGGCGCGAGAACTACCCCTACGACGAGCGTCTTTCCCGCGACGACTACGAGAAGGAAAAGCGCGCCCTGCAGATCGAGCTGCTGAAGTGGCAGAACTGGACCAAGGACACCGGCCAGCGCCACATCATCCTCTTCGAGGGCCGTGACGCCGCCGGCAAGGGCGGCACGATCAAGCGCTTCAACGAGCACCTCAACCCGCGTGGTGCGCGCACCGTGGCGCTGGAGAAGCCGTCGCCGCGGGAGTCCACCTCCTGGTACTTCCAGCGTTACATCGAGCACTTCCCGGCCGCCGGCGAGATCGTCTTCTTCGACCGCTCCTGGTACAACCGCTCCGGCGTGGAGCGCGTCATGGGCTTCTGCACCGAGTCCCAGCACGCCGAGTTCCTGCGCGAGGTGCCGATGCTGGAGAATATGATCCTCGGCTCCGGCATCTCCCTGACCAAGTTCTGGTTCTCCGTGACCCAGAAGGAGCAGCGCACCCGCTTCGCCATCCGCCAGGTGGACCCGGTGCGCCAGTGGAAGCTCTCGCCGATGGACCTGGCGTCCCTGGACAAGTGGGAGGACTACACCCGCGCCAAGGAAGAGCAGTTCCGCTACACGGACACTGACGAGTCGCCGTGGATCACCATCAAGTCCAACGACAAGAAGCGCGCCCGCCTCAACGCGATGCGCTACATCTTGAGCAAGTTCGAGTACACGAACAAGGACCACGAGGTTGTCGGCGAGCCGGATCCGCTCATTGTGAAGCGCGGCCGCGACCAGATCGGCGACTAGGGGCACTTCGCTTGACGACGACCCCCTGCACCCCACGGTGCCGGGGGTCGTGGCCGTTTGGCGTGATGAAAATCACCGACCGCCCCGATGGTTCGCAGTGAAACATGTTCGGGCATCATGGCCGCGGGCGACGTGCGGATATGGGGAAGCCTGGGTAATTCCTGTGTGAAAACCGCAGGTAAGAAGGATGTCCAACTTTTAGGCCGGGAAAAGATCTGTTTATTTCTCGGGCTCCCGGGCGTAACATTTGGCCGTCACAACCAGATAGGTGGTGTGTCATCTATATTCTGTCGAGCCGAGGATCTATGACTCAATGCGCCCGCCCCACCTTTGCCACCCGCGCACGCCGTGCGGTGGTGGTGTGGGCTGCGCTCGCACTCGCGGCGGTGCTTACCGTCGCCGCGACGGTGTACCCGGGCTCGCAGGAGGCGCAGGCACAGTCGACCGCGGCCACCGCCGACGGCGTGAATTTTGGCAACTGCTCGTTCCGCGCGGGCACCGGGGTGGCGGAGAACTGGGCGAACCAGATTTGCTGGCTCGACCTGACCGGCCTGCCGACCACGAATGGCGGCACAGCGACGCTAACCAAAAAGGTCGGCGACTACACGCTGAAGTTCGACGTGAAGCTCGAGTCCAGGGGCACGACCGTCAAAGAGGCGGCGACGAAATCCCCGTGGGATCAATCCGCATTTGGTAAGACCGGCACCGGCTTCTTCGAGCGCCAGAGCTCGGCCACGGCGAACGATGTCGTCGCCATCCGCGGTGGCGGCCTTGCCCGCTACACCTTCAGCAACATCGCGATCACCGACGCCGCCGGCAACCGCGTGAGCAACTACCGCTTCGCCATGGCGGACGCCGAATCCACCGGCGCCGGCGCGTCCCCGGGCGAGATCCTGGACGTATCCAACACCAGCCCGAACAGCAAGGGAGTGACACCTGCGACGCGTTTGACCCCCGACGGCTACAAGGACGCGTGCACCGCGAAGCAAAACGGCAAGGCGATTTACGGCCCCGGCGCTGAGCCGCAGGCCAGCCTGTGGGGCACAACCGGGTCGATGCAGCGCGATTTCATTTGCTGGGTTCAGGAAGACGCGGACTACCGTGCGTCGACGAGAGCGTACGGCGGGTTCATCGTCGGTGTGAACAGCCCGTCGTCGATGGAAATCGCTATCGGCTCCGTCGGCGGATCTGGCCAGCAGGCGTTCGCACTCGGCATCGGCTTAAGCCGTGTCGAGTTTGCCAACAAGGATGCCCTGGCCACGGTGAATAAGGATGCCGAGAACTACTTCCTCGGCGCCGAGTCGAAGGCCACGGCGAACTACGAGGCCTTCTCCCGCAACAATGCGACCGGCAAAGAATCGCCGATCAAGGTCACCGAAGGCGGCACGGCAACACTCATGCGGTCGCTGGATGTTAACGGTGTGCCGGAGGATACGTTGGGGTTTCGGTCGTCGTTAAGCAATGCCCCGAACCGCTACAACCCGGTGTGGAAGTGCGTGCTGACCACCTCCGGGGGCAGCGCGACGTCCGAGACCATCCGCGCGGGCGCCGTACCGGCCAGCTACAAGCTGACTAACCAGGGCGAGACGTCGACGCTTCTAGTGGATAGCCCGGACAACGACAAACTCAACTGCACCGTGAGTTGGGAACCCAAGTTCAAGCCGGCGAAGCTGGATTTGAGCAAGACGGTCGACGGCAACGCCGCGGGTTTCGACGAGATCAAGCTGCAGAAATACACCCTGCACTACGCGTGCCGTGCGCCGGAGGGCTTCGCGCAGGCGTACCCGGACGTCAAGTTGGAAGGCGACGCGGTGGTGGAGCCGGGCACCATCTCCACGGTGGGCAACCTGCCGCAGGGGACCACGTGCACCGTCACCGAGCGTGTGGCGCAGCCGCCAGCCGGCACCGATCTGAAACTGTCGTGGAACAAAGGCGTGGCAGGCGACGCGAAGGCGCCTGTGACGGTCGTGCTGCCGACCACCGGCGCAGCCCCGACGGCAGTGGGCGCGGCGAGTGCGAACAACAACTACTCGTACCGGGCCGGTTCGCTCAACTTCAGCAAGACCATCGTGGGCGACCCGGTTACCGACGGCAAAGTCGGCGGCACGTACCGCTTCCGCTTGGTGTGCGCGGGCACGGACGTCAAGCGCGAGTTTGAACTGAACCTCACGAGCGCGAAACCCTCGGCGGCCACGAAGCTCGACGGCATCCCGGTCGAGCGCGACTGCTCGATCGCGCCCCTGACCGACCTGACGCAGAAGCAGCGCGAGACCATCCAATTCATCAGCCGCGACGCGACGCTTGCGGGCCAACCGGCAACCCCGGACGCAGCCGGCGCCTACCACTTCACGCTGCGTGAAGGCACCACCCCGGAACTGCACTTCACCACCAGCTACGACTACCTGACGTTCCCGTTGTTCGTCCGCAACGAGGTCAACGGCCTAGCCGCCGGCGCCGCCGACGTGGAGCGGTTGCGCTACACCGTGCACTACCGCTGCCAGGTGGAGGGACGCACCGTCGCCGAGGGCACCGCCACCTTGAACGGCTCCCAGGGCGAGGCGCGTATCGACGACATCCCGGCCTCCGCCTCCTGCACCGTCTGGGAAGACCTGCCGGGCGATACCGCGACCACCCTGTTCAAGGGGGCGAAGGTGCGCGCCTCGGATGCGAGCGACCAGGCGACAACACTGACCAACGAGGAAGCGAAAACGCAGCCTGTGACCACGATCCGCGTGGTCTCCGGCACGGACCGCAACCAAGTGACACTGGTGAACACCTTCGACCCGAAGCTGGGGACGGTCTCGCTGCGCAAGGTGGTCGACGCGCAGGTGCAGGGCGCGCTGCCACAGTCGTACGCCTTTACGTTCCGCTGTGGCTCGCGCAACGTCGCCACCTCGGTGGCGGGCCAGTCGCGCGCGGTGGAACTGACCGGCCGCGCCACCGTCGCCGCCGACGGCACGGTCACACTGACAGCCAACGACGCCGCCGCGAACGACCAGAACGGCGCCATGGGTGTGCCGTACGGCAACACCTGCACGTTCGCCGAGGAGACCCCGAAGGTAGCCGGCGGCATCCTGTTTTCCACCGACGTGCAAGACGTGAAGCTCGGCGTCGACGCGGCGCAGAACACCGCCACGGTGACCAACACGTACCGCCCCGCGGGCAACGGCCTGACCGTGAGTCTGCGTACGGGTGGGCGCGAATCGTTGGCGTTGTCGTCGCTAAGCTATGCCCTGAACTGCGACAACGGGTTCACCGAATCGTTCGACCTCGCGCCTGGAGAAAGACGGGCGTTTACCGCCGCGCAGGTGCCGCAGGGCACGGCGTGCACGCTGACGGAAACCGGCGATAGCGCCACCCGCACCACCGCGGACGGGCGCGACTACCCGATCCAGGCGACATCCGAGTACCTCTACGCGTCGGACGCCGAGGACATCACCGCCGTGGACAACGGTGGCGAGTTCGTCATCGGCATGCAGTCGACGATGGACGTCCACCACGAGTACGACTTCATCGAAGCACCAGTGGCCGGTACGAAGCAGGTGGTCTTCAACGACCCGAACAACCTCATCTCCGAGCCGCGCCGCGCGATCAAGTCGAATCGCATCTTTCCGGTCAACCTGGTGTGCACCAACCCGGACGGCACCGCGGGACCGAACATTTCCACGACGGTGCAGCAGGGCCAAGCTCCCGGCGGCACCCGCGCCGCGGCCGGCTCGACCTGCACCATTACGGAGGGCGACACCACCACGGCGGTGGGCATCACGCTGAGGAAAGCTATCGACGTCAACGGCGCGCGCACCGACGGCGGCACCGCGAAGTTCACCGTGGACGACGCCAAGGGCGTGACGCTGCTGTTCGTCAACACCTATGAGCGCCGCACGACGTCGATCGAACTGACCAAGCGCGCCATCTTGCCCACCGACGCGATCCGCGCGCAGTACGCCAACGCGGGAAAGGACCTGCAGGAATCGCTGTACAACCACGCGTTTAGTCTGGTCTGCCGCGATCCGGAGACGGGCGATACCGCGGTGCTCCAGCAGCAGTCGGGCGCGATCAAGGGCGAGGGCTCCACGACGTTTGACGGCGTGCCGGTCGGCGCGGACTGCCAACTCACCGGCGACAAGTTCGGCTCCCTCGCCCTGGCGATGAACGACGGGCAGGACGACCTGAAAGCGTTCTTGCGCCCGGCCTTTGTGGATTGGGTTGTGGACCGCGAAGGCGGCAACGCCTACCCGGACCAGAAGCTGGACAACGACACGACCACGTCGCCGGTGTTCCTCACCGTGGACGACCCGGCGATGAACCACGTCCGCCTGGACAACCATTACGAGTACGAAACCTCCGAGGTGCGCCTGAGCAAGGAGCTCGCCGGAGCGGCGGGCAACCTCAGCGAGATCCCGGAGGACTACACGTTCAACTTCGCGCTGCAGTGCAAGGCGATCGGCTATCAGACCAGCTCGGTGGGCGAGACCTCCTTCATCCCGGAGAAGCTGCGCCCGGCGGACGGTTACGTCATTCCTGCAAGTATCCGCAAGGGCGACTTCACCGACGGCACGTTTGTCTCCGGCGAGGCGAAGGTTCCAGCCGGGTCGCTGTGCACGTTCAACGAGCAGGATGCGGCGAATGTGCCGGAGGCGCTGACCATCGCCCCAGAGCAGAAGATCGTGCGCGGCTACGCCCCCAATCCGGGTGAAACCGCGCCTGCGGACCTCCACTTCGTGAACAAGGTGGAGCGGCGCACCACCCCGGTGCGTCTGGCGGTGTTCAATTCCGGCTACCTCGCCGGAGCGGATGAGGCGGGCTACACCGCGCAGCTGCGTTGCGACGACCCCGCCACTACCTCGTTGACCCGGCAGTTCCCGCTGACTGCCCTGTCCGGCTCGGAGATGCCCCGCACCTTTGAGGCCCCGGCGAGCGGGCAAGTCGTGGACCTGCCGGTGGGGGCGAACTGCACTCTCGACTTCACCGGCAGCGCGGCGCTCGCCGCTCGCGGCCAGCTCGAGGTGACCGACGGCGCACGCACCCCGCTGGTGCAGTACGCCACGTGGGGGAGCGGTTCGCCCGCGCTGCCTACCGGCTCGCTGTCCAACCTCGCCCCGGACGAGGTGAACGGCTCCGACAAGGCGTACTCGTACACCTTCGCCACCGCGGCGAACCTGCCGTCGGCGGAGACCGCGCTGACCGTCGGCGCGGACATCTACCACCCGCGCGCCCACTACGACGTCGCATTTACCAAGACCGCCGCCGGCCCGAACTCCGGCACGTTCACATTCCACCAGTCGTGTTCGTCGCAGAGCGAGGAGTTCCAGGTGCGCGCCGGCGAGACGCACACCATCGCGGACGTGCCGGTGGACAGCGACTGCGCCGTTGACGAGGTCGACGACGGCAACCCCGACGCGGCGTCCGTGTTCCAGGTGGTGTCTAACGGCGAATTGGTCACCCCGCTCGAGGGCGACACCGATTCGGTGGTGTTCACCGCGCAGCCGGTCTCCGACCCGACAGACCTCGCCCGCTCCGGGGACCGCTGGTCGCTCACCGCGAAGAACACCTTCCCAGGCGTGAAGGTGCAGAAGCTTATCGACGGCACTCCGCTGGGCCAGCTCACCGGCGACGCCTTCGGCACCACGCTGCTGCGCCACGACGCCACCTCCATGCAGATGACCTACACCGTGACCAACACCGGCGAGTTCCCGCTGAAGGATTTCACGGTGACGGACCCGTCGCTCGCCGGCCTCGACGTCACCCGCGGCGGGGTGGTTACGCGCATCGGCGACGACGGCGCCGTACCGGACAGCATCTGCCCGACCACCGAGCTGGCCGCCGGCGAGGAGTTTTCCTGCACCTTCAACGTCTCCATACCAGCAAGCGCAAACGAGACCTGGCGCTACCCGTCCGACGGCGACGCCGCGGTGACCGTCACCGCCGCCGCGAACGCTGGCGGGGCGACCCAGACGGTCAAGGCGGCGGATGCGCAGGGTGCGTTGAAACCTTCGGCGTCGCTAAGCATGCTGCTCCCCGAAACCGGCGAGCAGACCCTGGTGCTGTTCCTGCTGCTCGGCCTGGTGCTGTTCGGCTGGGGCGCATGGCGGGTGAGCCGCCGCGACGAGCGCGCGGAAGGCGGTGAGCTCGTTGAGATGTAGAAAATTCGCCCGCTACAAGCGGACGGTGTACGGGCTTTCCTAAACCGGCACATGTAATTCCGAAAACCAACTCCACACACCCACCCACTCCCAGAAAGGGATTCTGAACCATGTCGAACCTGACCAAGAAGACCTTCGCGCTGGCCGCCGCGGCCGCGTTCGCAACCGCCACCCCGCTCGCCGTCGCCCCGGACCTCGCGCCGGTTGCCATCGCGCAGCAGGCCAACAACGCTATCGATGCGTCGAAGCCGGTGAGCCTGACCATTTCCAAGCAGGACAACACCCCGGGCCAGGACCAGAAAGCCATCTCAGGCACCGAGTTCAAGGTCGAGCGCATCAAGATGACCAACGGCCTGGACACCGCAAAGGGCTGGGAAGAGGCCAACGAGATCGTCGAAGGCGGCGCGACTGCCGCGACCGTTGATGAGACCATCGGCACCAAGGCCACCGGTTCCGACGGCACCGTCAAATTCGACAACCTCGAGGTCGGCCTGTACCGCGTCACCGAGCTGGTCAACGGCGACTACACCGTCGCCGCACCGTTCCTGGTCACCCTCCCGCTGACGCAGGAGGACGGCACGATCAACTACAACCCGACGATCGAGCCGAAGAACCAGCTGATCAACCCGACCAAGGCCGTCTCCGACACCAACAAGAACGTCGGCGACACCGTCACCTACACCGTCAAGGCCCCGGTCCCGGCCGGTGACGTGCTGCAGGACGGATCTCGCACCATCTCCGATTACCGCATCGAAGACCAGGTGCCCGCGGCATTCACGCTTAACGACGGCTCCGCCGAGGTCACCCTCCTGAACAGCACTGAAACCCTGGCCGAGGGTGACTACACCGTCACCTACGAAAACAACCGCCTCGTGGTGAAGTTCACTGACGCTGGCCGCACGAAGTTGGCGAACCTGCGCAAGGACAACCCGGAGCTGCAGGTCCAGGTTGTCTTCGGCGCCACCGTGAAGACGATCCCTGCGAACGGCACCGTGGTCAACACCGCCGAGGTGTATGTGCCCAACCGCGATGGGTCGATCAAGTCCGTGCCGGAGCGGGACATCATCGACGGCAACAAGTCGAACTCCGACGAAAACAAAGAGAAGAACGACACGAAGACCCAGTACGTGAACGTGGTGTTCTCCAAGACCGTCAACGACAAGAACAAGGACAACGAGAAGACCGGCGCCGGTGCCGAGTTCCAGGTTGTGCCGTGCCAAGACGGCAAGGTCTCCAATGACGCCGTGGCGCTCAACGCTGCGAACGAGGCCGGTGACGCCAAGACCGGCAACACCTTCACCACCGTCGGCGGCGACGACTCCACCCCGGCGTCCGTGACCGCGTTTGCGCTCCAGTTCGACCCGGAGACCGAGTACTGCGCCGTGGAGACCAAGGCGCCTGAGGGCTTCCTGCTCAACCCGGAGCCGCAAAAGCTCGTTAAGGGCGAGGATGTGAACGGTCGTCCGGTGTACACCGTGACCACCAACGACGTGAAGGACAACATCTGGGGCCGCCTGCCCGCGACCGGTGAGCGCACCATGCTCTACATCCTCGCGCTCGGCCTCGTGCTGTTCGGCGGTGGCGCTGCGTACCAGCTCAGCCGCCGCAACGCTTAAACCGCGCAGATGGTGAAACACCGATGGTGAATATGCCCGGAATTGGCGCATTTTCACCATCTGCCATTCACCATCTGTGGCCCACGCAAGCCCCCACCATGACAAGGAAGGACACCATGCACTTACGCACGGCACCCAGGCTGGCCGCCGCGCTCGCCGCTGCCTTCCTTGCCTGCGCGCCCGCCGCGTCCGCCGCCGACCTCCGGGTCGATCTCCGGGAAAGCGTCGGCGCGGACTGGTTCGCGCGCATCGGGGACCGCGATGTGGAGCTGTTGCTTATCGACGACCTCCGGCCCACCCCCGAAACCCTCCAATCCCTGGACATCCCGGCGATCGCACGCGACCACCCCGACCGCCTGCGCAAGGTGGACACCAAAGCGTCGGAAGATGGCACCGCCACCTTCACGGGCCTCGATACCGGCGTGTACCTGGTGCGGGTGGCGGACAACCCGGATACGCAGGACGCGCGCGTGTCCTACGCCCCGTTCGTGGTGGCGGTGACGCCGGACAAGCCGGCGCAGGTGGTGGCGCCGAAGGCGCAGGAGCTGGGGATCAGCGTGGACCCGCTGACGGCGTGCAACACCCCGGAATGGAAGGAAGCCGCAGCGCCTGGGACGTATGTGGAGTACGACTTTGTCTCCACCGTGCCGAACCTCTCCACCGACGGCACGTTGAACCAGTACGCGCTGACCTTGGAGTTCTCGCGTGGCCACACTGTGAAGTGGGTCAATGACGGGCCCCGCAGCGTGGTGGCGCGAGGCGAGCAGGTGCTTCGCTTCGACGCAGCGGCGGCGACCACCTCGAAGCAGGTGCCGGGCACGGCGCGCAAGGACCAGCCGGTGACCAAGCTGCAAGCGCCGCGGCTGACCATCCACGGCGCGGGCAAGAGTACCGAGCTGAAACGCGGCGAGGACTACGACGAGCAGCAGCAGGGCAACGACGAGGCGACCTTCACGCTCACCAGCGCGGGCCTGGCCAAGCTCGCCCGCGCGAAGTCGCTGGATCCGGCCACCACGGTTGAGACCTGGGTGCCGGCGAAGGCGAACGAGAAGAAGCCGTGGGGCAGCGGCCCGGTACGCAACGCCACGCTCGGGGACCTCGCAGCCACCGCGACGCTGACGGCAGACGGCATGGACGCCACCCGCGCGCCCGTCACCGTCGAGCACGTCAACCACATCAACGTGGTGCAGCGCGGCAAGTGCTTCGACGCTGCCGCCGCAACCACCACCGTCACCGACGACGACCAGCCCAGCACCGAGACCGAGACCGAAGCCCAAACTCAGACCAGCGCCGCCCCCTCCGACGCCACCGTCACCGAGGTGGTCACCCGGGAGACCACGCGGGCGGACGGTTCCACGTCCACTGTGACTGAAACCGTGGTGAGGGAAGGTGAGGGGGACGGGACGCCGTCGATAAGTAAGCGCGTCGGTGACCTCGCCTCAACGGGTGCCGGGGTGCTGGGCATTACCGGCGTGGCGGTGCTACTGATCATCCTTGGGCTGATCCTGCGCAGGCGCAATGACGGCGACGAAGAGTAAGCGCCGCAGCAACGCGGTGTCCTGGATCGTGCTGATCCTGGGGGCGCTGCTGTTGCTGTACCCGATCGCGTCCACGCTGTCCGCGCAGTACCGGCAGATTAAGCAGAACGAGGAATACGCGGGCGCGGTGCAGGAGCTCAGCGACGACACCAAGGCCCGCGAGCTCGCCCGCGCCCACGAGTACAACGACCGGTTGCTGGCAGCCGGCCCCCACGCGCGCGCCCCGCGTGACGAGGACCCCGGCTTCGACGACTACATGTCCCAGCTGATCCTGCCGGAGAGCTACCACGTGATGGCGCGCGTGCGCATCCCGCGCATCAACGTGGACCTGCCCGTGTACCACACCACCAGGGCGGACGTACTTTACGACGGCGCCGGCCACATGTACGGCTCCACCCTGCCCGTCGGCGGCGACGGCACCAACGCGGTGATCTCCGCGCACACCGGCATGGTCAACGCGGCGATGTTTGACCAGCTGCCCATGCTCAAGCCCGGCGACGACATTTTCATCGACGTGCTCGGTGAGCGCCTGCGCTACCGCATGACGTCGCGCGAGGTGGTCAAGCCCGACGATTACGACGCCGTGACCTACGAGCCCGGCAAAGACAAAATCACCCTAATCACCTGCACCCCGTACGGGCTCAACACCGATCGCCTGCTCGTCCACGCTGAGCGAGCTCCCCTGGATCCCACGACGCCAGAGCCCACCGTGGATGCCTTTGTGTGGTCCTGGTGGATGATCGCGGTGCTGCTGCTTGTTTTGCTGGTGCTCCTGCTGATTCTGTGGAAGCGCTGGCGGGACCGGCGGAAGAACCAACGCGGACGCGGCCCGATCGGTAACTAGGCAGCGGTGCGGTCCGAGTTCGCGCTGCGGGATCTCTCAGGTGGTGCTAATTTTTGACGCATGATCTCTCGCCGTGCACTCGTCGTCGCCACCACTACCGCCCTCGCCATCGCCGTCCCGTTCGCCGCTCCCGCTAGCGCCGCCCAGCCGGAGGCGTTCCCCGAATCCACCCGTCCGTACCTGTACTTCCAGGGCTTCGACGGGGTGGATAACCCCGCCCACTTCACGCACGACCTGCCTGAGGGCTGGTCGCAAGACGTTGAGGGCGTGACCTCGGGCGAGGCCCGCTGGAACGGATGGACCATCTCGGACGTGCGCCACTGGACCTGGGCCGCCGGCACCGACGAGCGCCACTTTTTCACCCAGGGGCACGACCAGTTCGCCATCATCGATTCGAAGCAGCAGCGCCTTACCGAGCGCGACTCCATGGACGCGCGCATGAGCACCGCACCGATTGACATCGCCGGCCAGAACAAGGTCGCCCTCGAGTTCGACCAGCACTACCGCCAAGGCAAGGACGGCCAGCAGGCGCAGGTTGCGGTGGGGTTCGATGGTGGGGAACCGGAGGTCGTCGATAGGCTAACTAGCGATCGCTACTCCTCCCACGAGTACTTCGAGCTCGACGTGCCGGAAGGCGCCACGACGATGCAGGTGACGTTTAGCTACCTCGGCGGCAACGACGACTACTGGTGGGCCGTGGACAACGTCGCGGTGCGCGCGCCGTTCACCCCGGCCGCGGAGAAGCCGAACACCGTCATCGACGTCATCTCCGATACGCAGGACGACCCGGAGGACTTCAAGCTGGCCGTGCGGCGCCTCAACGCCATGCCGGAGAAGGCGGGCGCGCTGGTGATCAACGGCGACCTGGTGGATAACGGCAGCCAGGAGCAGTGGGACAAGTTCCTAGCCGCGCGCAAGGAGGTCCCGCACGATTCGGGTGTGGAGCTGTGGACCATCGGCAACCACGAGATGTACGGCAAGGAAACCTCGGAGGTGCACATGCAGCGCTTCCTCAAATATTCCGGGCAGGACAAGCCGTGGAACGAGGTGGTGGTGGACGGCACCCCGCTGATCAGCATTAACACGGAGTACTACTCGGACGTCGACCGCGACGGCAAGGAGCCGTTCCAGCGCATCTCCGCCGAGCAGCTGAAGTGGCTGGATGAGCGCCTCGCGCACTGGGATAAGCAGGGCGTGACCGCGCTGGTGTTTACGCACCCGCTGCTGCCAGAGACGGTGTCGATGAGCCATTCCGCCTGGTACCAGAACGATTTCGAGGACGAGCAGGCAATCTCGGATGTGCTGTCCAAGTACAACGACATCGTCGCGTTCACCAGCCACTCGCACTCCTCGCTGAAGCAGAACAACTGGTGGGGCACCAGGCGTTACGACGGCACCCCGCAAGGCGCCATCGGCTTCCCCGTGGTGAACACCGGCGCGATCTTGAACGAGTACCTGCCGGACGGCGACCACGACGAGGAGATCGTGGACGACAAGGCCGCCACCGGCCTGCGCGTGAAGGTCTACGACGACCGCATCCGCGTCGAGGCCTGGGACTTTAAGGACGGCCATGGCCTGGCCAACCCCAACGGCGAGGCGAAGATGATTAAGTACCAGGACTTTTCCAAGCAAAAGCGCGTGGCGGCGCCCGCGGTCGACGCCCCGGCCAAGCCCAACCCGGATACGCCCACGGATACCGCTGGCGGTTCCTCCACCGGCGAGAAGATCGCGGTAGCTATTGGCATTCTCGCCGCGATTGGCGGGGCGTTTGCGGTGCTTGCGCCGCGTGTGCATGAAGTATTGGGTGGCCTCGGCCTGCCGGCAGTGCCTTTGGAGCTGATCCGCTGATCCACTGGCCCGACGGCGATAAACGGCATCTTGCAAGTCACATTTCGGGCGGGGCAGCGGCCGCAGGCATGCCCCTGTCGATTGTGCCCAGGGACATTGATCGGATGGGTGGTTAACCCGCTGATAGCGGTGCACCCCCGTGCTGTACCCCCTTCGGACTCTGATTACTGAGAGAACCTCACTTTTTGACGCATTCATGCTTCCTGATTACGGCAGTACAGCTGGCAAGTGTGGGAAAAACCTAGAGGTAGACGCGAAGTAACATTGGGCTAACACCCTTTCGAGCGTAGGTATACCTGACCTGATGTTTCTCAGCGCTTTACGGTTTTGACAGCTCGCGTGAAGCGAGTATGGACACCGAGTTACGGTTCCGTTATGGTCAGCGTTGGCGCCCAAGCTGGGCCCAGAGGTGGCGTGGACGAGTTTGTCGTCTCCCAGCTCAACCTCCCATCGCTGACCGCTACTCGGGCCCAGCGAATTTCGATTCTCCGAAAGGATTTTCCATGGCAATTGCCATCAAGAAGACCGCCGCGATCGCCATCGCCGCGGGCCTGACTTTCGCCGGCTCCGCTGGTATCGCCGCGCAGGACGCGCTGGCGCAGACCACTAACACCGTTGCACCGACGCCGCGTGCGACCGAGCAGCTCGCCGCATCCTCCACCATTCCGGAGGGTGACAACTTCTCCCTCGTGGTTAACAAACGCTACAACCCGACCGAGCTGCGCATCGGCACCGGCCAGGCTGACGACGGCATTTCCGGCGAGGCGCTTCAGGGCGCGAAGTTCCAGGTGGAGAAGCTCCAGGGCGACATCCGCGACCAGGCGGAGTTCAACCGTCTGGCGAAGCTGACCCAGGAATACAACAAGGCCGGCGTCGCAGAGAAGCCGGAGATCACCAAGGATACCGGGTTCACCGCTCAAAAGATCGCTACCGACAGCAACGGCCAGGCAACCTTCTCTAACCTGCCTGCTGGCGTATACCTCGTCACCGAGACCGAGTGGGAGAATGCACGCCCGGCCGAGGCTGGCTACGAGTCGAACGGTACGGAGACTCTCGTCCCGGCCGACCCGTTCATCGTGTTCCTGCCGATGACCAACCCGGCTGGTGACGGCTGGATCTCAAACGTCAACGTGTATCCGAAGAACTCCTTCGCACGCGTTGAGAAGGCAGTTGAAGATGAGGGCAAGCACGTCCTCAACGAGGATCAGGTGACTTACACCCTCACCGGTATCGTTCCGTCCGCCCAGGAGGGCAAGAAGCTCGACTGGTTCGGCCTGCGCGATGCTTACAACAACACCGAGATCAAGCCGGACTACGAGAACCTGGCGGTCAAGGTCATCAGCGTCGACGGTGCCGAGAAGGACCTGACCAAGGGCACCGATTTCGCTGTTGGCGCGGATGAGGGCTACGCCTCCGTCGCGGACGAGAACCTCGCCGATGGCGCGAACGCTGGTTTCTTCGTCGGTGTGGATCCGTCCGTGCTCAAGCCGGGCGACCGCGTGATCGCAACCGTGACCGCGGACCTGCTCGATGGCGCGAACGCCGACCAGAAAGTGGAGAACTCCGTTCGCGAGTACTTCCGTCACTCCACCGACGACAGCAACTTCTCCGAGGTTCCGCCGGAGACCCCGCCGAACACCCCGCCGGGCGACACCCCGCCGAACGAGACCCCGAACGACAAGGTCGTTTCCTACTTCGGCAACATCCAGGTGTTCAAGACCGGTGAGGAAGACGGCAAGCGCACCGCGCTCGCGGGAGCGAAGTTCGAGGTGGGCAAGTGCAACGCTGAAGGCACCGCAATTGACGGCGACGCAATCGCCAATGGCGAAACCGATGAAAACGGCACCCTCACCTTCGAGGGCCTGCACGTCACCGACTACGCCGACGACGCTGTGGTTGAAAACCCGGGCAAGTACTGCCTGCGTGAGACCGCCGCGCCGGCCGGATACACCTTCGACAAGGATGCTGTCTACCCGCTCGAGCTGACGCGCGAGACCAAGAACGGCCGTCAGCCGGCGAACTTCCTCACCACCACCAACGCGAAGTCCGCGAACTTCGAGGCTGCTGGCGACAAGATTGCGAACGGCGTTGCGGTGAACAACCTCAAGAACAGCGTCCCGTTCCTGCCGAACACCGGTGGCATGGGTGTGCTGATCATGGCCCTGGCTGGTCTGACCATCATCGGCGGCGGTGTCTACGCGGCACGTCGCAACTCCCAGTCCGCATAAGCGAAAGCGCGGACCTAGGTCTAGCGGCTGATAACAAACGCTAGGCCGGGAAGCGCCCCGGCGAAACAACCGGGGCGCGCACGCCCGCCGGCAGGAGGGCGAAAAATTCCTGCCCCAGTTTGAAACCGGAGGTCGTCGATAGGCGACGGCCCCACAGAGAGGACACGACAGGTGACTACCGCAGTGAAGGCGAAGCACCGGCAACAGCCGGCGCAGAAGTCCTTTTTCCAGCGTGTCGGCCTGCCTGTCCTCATCATTCTTGTCGGGCTACTTGTGCTCATGTACCCGGTGATTTCCACGCAGTGGAACAACCGCGTGCAAGAGCAGGTGGCCAAACAGTACGAGGATCAGCTGTCGGTCGCGCCGCCGGAGCAGGTGAACCGGGCGTACGACGCGGCGGTGGAGTACAACCGCACGCACACCGATGGCCCGATCCTGGATCCGTGGCTGGCGCGCATCAGCGAGGACAACGCCGAGTACAAGGAGTACGAGCGTCACCTCGCGGGTGTGTCCGCGATGTCGCAGCTGGCGATTCCGTCCATTGACGTGCGCCTGCCCGTCTACCACGGCACCAGCGACAACACGCTGCAGAAGGGCCTCGGCCACCTGTACGGCTCGGCGCTGCCCACCGGCGGCGAGGGTTTCCACTCGGTGATCACCGGCCACACCGGGCTGACTACGGCAACGCTTTTCGACGACCTCGTGGACGTCAAGGAAGGCGACGCCATTTACGTGTCCACCTTTGGCAAGCGTCTGAAGTACCAGGTGTACAAGACCGAGGTCGTACTGCCGGACGAGACCGACAGCCTACGCGCGGAAGCGGGCCGCGACCTGCTCACGCTGGTCACCTGCACCCCGTACGGCATCAACACCCACCGTCTGCTCGTGCACGCGGAGCGCGTGCCCTTGGATCCGGACGAGGCGAAGATGCTCGACGAGTCAACCTCCACCGTCCAGTGGTGGATGTGGGTGCTCGGTGCAGTGGCGTTGCTGGTGCTGCTGGCGCTGATTTGGTGGATCATCCGCGAGAAGAAGAAAAGCGACCGCAAGGACGCCATGACCAGGGAGGTTCTGTCCTAATGCGCACTTCGAAGTTTGTGGCGGCGCTCGGCGCGGCGTCAGTCCTTGCGTGCGGGTTCTTCGGCCCTGCTGCCGATGCGAAGGTGATCAGCGGCAACGACCGTGACATCCCCGCAGCAAGCGTGGATACCGCACGCTCTATCTCGTTGGTGGTGAAGAAAGCGGCCACGAACCCCTACGACGATGTGCCGGCAGGACAGAAGCCGCCAGCCATCGCCGGGGCGACGTTCAAGTTGTCGTTGGTTGACGGTACCGACGTGACCACAGACGAAGGCCGCGCAGCGGCCAAGCAACTATCGCTTGACGACGCTAAAGCTAAAGGCCTCACACAGATCGGCACCTCCCGTACCGACGAGAGCGGTGCAGCCAGCTTCGACGACTTGCAGGCAGGTTTGTACCTGTTGGAGGAAGATGCCCCGGACGACGGCCGCGAATACCACGTGTCCAGCCCGCAACTGATCATCCTTCCTTTGGGCGACGTGCGCGGCACCGAGTTCAAATACGAGAACGTCGTGGTAACCAAATGGGACGGCAGCGACGGCGGTGATCCGCCGACATCTACGCCGACGCCCACACCGTCCGAGTCCACCTCCACAACGAGGGCGCGTACGACTGAACGCACCACCGAGCGCACCACGGACCGGGAAATCGAGACCTCTACGGAGCGCACCACGGTGTCTACCCCGGTCGAGTCCACGATCACCACCACGATGCCGAACGGCTCGACCACGGTGATCACCACCCGCCCGTCGACGTATGTAACCACCCAGCCGAACGGATCGGTGACTACGGTGACACAGCCTTCAGACGGCGGTCGACGCGGCGGCGATCTCGCCGAAACCGGCGCGAACGTGCTCTGGGCAGCCGGGCTGGGCCTGGCATTGGTCCTGCTCGGCGTGATCCTGGCTGCGCGTAGGAAGGTAGAAGACTAATGAGGAGTACATCGATGCGTCACACCACCGCGCGTGCTCGATTTGCACGCCCAGTTCGTGCCCTGCTCGCGGCTGTGCTTGTCATGGCTGTAGGGGTTGCGCCGGCAGGCGCAGAGGACCCTGTTGTAATCCCTGCAGCAGAGAGCTCGTCAGTTTCGGAACCTTCCGAGGAATCGCCAGCTGGGGAGAGTGATGTACAAGATTCTGCTTCCGAAGCGGTAGCGGGAGCGCCTTCCAGCGCTGCGCCGCGTCCCTCGGCAATGGCTCCGAAATCACCACTTCTTGCGCCGAAGTCGGCCGAAAGTGTGAGCGTTACTCGACGCGACGGCGTTGACACCATCACTGTCCACGACCCCGAGGGCGAACTTTGGCAGTGGGGAGGTAAGGCCTCGAAGGAGGACATCTTCGCGCTGAAAACCAACGTCAAAATTACTAAGGTGCTCTCCGTGACTGCGGATGGCCGTGAGCTGGAGGACAAAGCCTTCGGCTGGACGAATACGCGCAGTGGGGCATTTATTGGGTTTGATCTGCACGCGCTGCACACTATCCCGCCGGTCGAGCTGGTTATTGAGGCAAAAACTGAGCGAGAGGGCGATTACGAGATCGCCGAGAGTGATGAGGTGCCCGCCCGTGTCACGTTGCAGATGTTTGAGGTGGGTGCCGACTCTCTCGGAGACTCCACTCCTGTTGCAGGAACCTTACGTCAAGCAGAGACATTCCGGCCCTTGGACGTGACGCGAACTAACTTCTGGAATGGGGCGGCCTATCGTAATCAGCATGGCTTCGGTACTTGGGGGCGAGGGGCCGAGGTAACGATAAACGAGGGAGGGCCAGGTAACACGGCGTTCGTGCATTCCGTCCGCATTCACTTCAAGCGGCAGCATGCAAACAATAAGGGGGGTGACCTTCTCCTTGCAAAAAATCAGCGATATACAATCAACCGGCAGGTAGCTGCCTCGCAGGCGAAAAACTGTACGCCGCAAGCAGGGTATGGGGAGTGTCTTGAGTTCCCAGTTTCGCAGCCATTGGATTTTTGGTCTGGTGACACGATGGCCGTGTACTTTAAGGGCAATTCGGCGGACAGAAATGATTACCTCATTGAAGTACTCGGACGAACAGCATCCGAGGACTTGAAAGACTACAGCTGGACTGGCCAGACGGAGAACGGAAGTCTCACCACGACTGCAACGAACGCGAAGAATGTCGGTCGCTCTGATGTGGTGATGACGCGCACGATAAACAAGGACTCCATAATTTCGGGTCCGATCGACGCGCAGCTGACGCATAATGGGTTTGACCTAAACAGTGACGTCTCGGGTCAAGAGCTGATCATTCAAGGCCCGGACGGAAGAGAGCTGTACCGTGCTGCAGGCAAGGCAGGCGAGACTTCCGGCGTTTCCCCGATCGGTGATTGGGCAGGTGTCCGTTTCTCAGGTCCTCAGGGGTTGCGGGTGCCAGCGGGTAGCAAAATCATTGTGAAGATGAATTACAACCGGAACAACCGCATGCCGGTCAAAGATTCGTCGGTCGACGCACCGATTGGACCTGGAAAACTCACATATACGGAGGAACGGCAGAGTAACTTCGCCTACCCGAACCAGAGGATCTCGGTGTGTGCCACCTTTACTGAGCGGACGCCGTTGACAGGATTCAAGATCGTTCCGAGCAGCGATATCAAGGCGGAAATCGTCGACTTTAATCGGGATGTGTTCTATTCTCAGAACGGTTTGACGGATATCCAAACTGGAACCAATGAAAAAATTGACGGCGACCAAGTGACAGCCCGTTATAGTGATCGGGTCACGATTCCACGCGATGCGGACGCTTACTGCGCCCTCATTACCGTCGACGCGAACCGCAAGATCAATCCCGACAGTGTCGCTGACGATTTCGTGATGGCGTTGGAGCACGACCTGTATCCGAACGAGCCCGATAGTGCCTTCGAGGGGCTACGGACTGGAGCGCCTCAGGGCTGGGATAAGCCAACGGAATCTAACCCCGAGCTTCCGAAGCGATGCGGTCAGAACATTGCGATTGTGATGGACGCATCGAACTCGGTGATCGTCGAGAATGGTATCGATGCGATGGCGAATTCTGCACTGCGTATCGTGAATTCCTTGGAAGGCACCGGCACGTCAGTTGGTATCTATAACTTCGGCTCGCAGGCTCCTCGTTTTACCGAGGCGGAGGTGACAAGCACCCCAATTTATGACGAAGCGGGGGCTAACAATGTTCGCCGCGCCATTGAATCGTATCGGTCCAATATGAAGGCGCCCGCGGCAGTGAACAGTGTGGGCGCGGGTTCCACCAACTGGGAAGCGGCACTTGAACAGATCCGCAAATACAACGAGGAAAACCGCTCAAACCGGTACGATGCAGTGTACTTTGTCACCGATGGCTTCCCTACATACAGCAGTGCAGGGGAGGGCCTCACTGGTGGTGCCGAAGGTCCATCGGCCGGTATGGTGCACGTCTCTGACGTGACTCGCGCACGCGATGTTGCAGACCAGGTGAAGAAACAAGGCAGCTACATTCAGCCTGTTCTGGTCAACGTTGACCCGAGATTCAAGGAACCGGTGGCAAAGGATTCCACCGTGCCGTACTACCGGGTAGACGCTTACCGTAAAGCCCGGAAAACGCTGCCCGGCGACATTCTCTACCTTTGGGAAGAGAATAAGAATGGCACTTTCGTGCGTCATCTGCTGAACCAAGGGGCCATGGACATTTTCCAAGTGGCCCGCCGGATGATTCTCGGGAAGGGCTTCGGCGACGTGCTGGCTTCTCCACGTAAGCCCCAGCCTCGTCCGGATGCTTCACGGCCAAAGACTGATGGTCAGGTTCAGCTTGATCAGCGGGACTGGAGCACGTGGGCCGCTGGCGAGCGTACACCCATAGAAATTGGCAACGTTATCGGCGACGACAATGCGCGTGTGGCCAAGACATTCGGTGAGCTTGATGCGATCCTTTCGCAGCTCGCACTTGCCAACTGTACTGGGTCTGTGACGTTGTCTAAGGACGTTGTGGACGCGAAAGGTAACACAGTCATGGATCCGAAGCTCAGTGGTTGGCGGTTCGAAGCCACGACTCCAGAAGGGCGTAATCTGGTTCCACCTGTTGGCCAAACAGGACGAGTTGCCACGCGAACGGCGGAGACAGATAACACCGGTCAGGTCGAGTTTCATTTGGAAACTGACACCCCGGACGAGTCCGTGCGCGTCAATATTGTCGAGCACGAAGTGAACGGCTACTCGTTGTTCCCCCGGAATGGCAATAATGCAGTTTGTATCGTCCGCTATACCGATAAGCGCCCGCCGACCACTCTCGAGGTTGAAAACTTGGAGAATGGTTTTCAGCTCGTTGCGCGCAGCGGCGAGATCGTGACGTGCTCCGTCTCAAATGCAGAGGATCCAAAGAACGCGGGATTCCGTATTGATAAAGTCGACCAAGACGGCAAGCCGATTGACGGTGCGCGGTTTGATGTGTACCGCGCCTCCAATGCCACGGGTACCGAGTTTGCAGGCGACCCAGTATGGACGACCGGCAGCACTTCCACGCTGGAGCCCGGCGGCTATGTACTTGTAGAGCGAAAGGCTCCGGTTGGCTACGCTCTGTTGCCGCGGCCGATACGTTTTGACCTGACTCAATCGTCTGAGGGGTTCACTATCCAGGTGGAGACGGGTGCAGATTTTGTCGTCGGCAAGGGCTTCGAGAGCGAAACCTCGACCGTATTCTTGAAGGTAGCGAACGTGCTGCAGGGTGAACTCCCGAAGACGGGCGGAATTGGTGTCCACTGGACGACTCTACTCTCTCTCCTCCTCGTGGCTTTGGGCGGAAGCCTAGCGGCAAGGCGATCTCGCGCCTAGGGGGCTGCCCATGGCGAGGTCACTGCACTTCAGGTGGTGGCCTCGCCGGTGGTCGTGCCGGGGAGTAGCACTGGCGAGGTATTCGCGGAGAGCCGTTTTGTGCAATTAAGTGCGCTTCGAGACGAATACTTCAGGCCCGACGAAAACGGTCGGCCAGTTCGGTCTCTTGCCCCGGCAAGGCTGGTTGCGCGCTATATCTCGCGGACGTAAACCTACGCTTTTGTTTCCAGACGGTCGGTATCGGGCTCCAGCGTGAGGCGTAGATTTACAGACGCTGCTAAGTCCACGAGCGTGCCAACGGTTGGATTCATTTCCCGTCCACTCGAGGTAAGTAACCGACGAACGGAAGAGTACGGGATGCCGGAAACCTGAGCCATATGTTTCTTGGTGAGTCCGAGGTCCTCGCGGTGCTCCTCAATTGCGTTAACGATTCGGTCGTAGGTCTGAATCCGTTTCAGCTCACGTTCATAAGCTTCAGCGAATGCTGGGTCCTTCTCTGTTTGCACCTGAAGCAGCGCGTTGAATGCATCGCTCACGGGACTCCCCCTTTGTGTCACAGTTTGTATCATTTATGATACAGAAGTTGACGACCTGCGGCACCTGCCGCCGAGACCCCGCGACGGACCCCTCATTCCGCTGTGAGTGCTGCAGTAGGGGACTAGAAAGACGCAGATCAAGCGTTTAAGCTGAGCTCCAGTTGAGCCGAGAGGCCGGGAAGGAGGGTAAGGGCGATGAGGGTTACGTTGGAGCAAGCTGCCGACTACTTTCGCGCTGATTTCGATGAGATCGCGCGTGTCGCTGAAAGCGTTTGCGTAGCACTGGATGAGCAGGGGACTGTCAATCTCATGCTCGCCCAAGCATTAGCGCGATACGTGTCCGACGAATTTGTGGAAATTTTCGGGCCGGATCAGGCTTTCGTTGCTCGGGATATTGGCTTTATCGAAGCGGCGCACTTCAACAGCGCGGATCGGCTGCTCCCGGCTGAACTCGGGCTGCTAGATGCCCGTGCGATGGGGCTTGCCCCAGGGGGGCGGAGGTACGTTCAGGTAGCTGGTTTGGAGGACCTCGCCAACGCAGGAATTTTGGGGTTGAGCGATCGGACGTCGCGCGTAGGTGTCCTCGTCAGAGAACCAGATTGCTCAGAAAAGCAAGCGCTCGCAGATGCCTACATGCTTGGGGGTACACGTGTGCAGGCAGCGGTCCGGACATACGTCAGGGAGAACGCGGCGAGCGCTGCGTAAGCATGATGGGCGGCGTGTACCCCTGGCTACATCAGGTCGCATCTGCGTTGGATGGGGAGGACTGGTTGCTCGTAGGTGGGGCAATGACCCAGCTGCATTGCGCCTTAAGCCATGTTGGCTACGGAAGAACCACGGAAGACGTGGACATCGTCGTTGATCCAATTAACAATTCGACGCTGGTTGGCGTAGCGGAAGCACTGGAGAGGGCAGGGTACGAGCAAATCACGCCGCTGAGGCGAGAAGGGTTTCTTCACCAGTTCCGTCACGAAAAGGGATCCCAAGTGGACGTGATGGGAATCGACAGCGACCGCACGCCTGACCGATGGCGCGGGTACAACGTTGTGAAATGCCCTGGTTCCAAGTCAGCGCTCGGGAGACTTGCAAGCGGCACGCCGAAGGACGTGCTTGAGGTCCCGGTCAGTGAGGCGCACACGGTCAGATTGCCTAACGCCTGGTCAGCCCTTGCGATGAAGGGCCATGCCCTTCAGCTCCCTGATGCGAACCGGGAGCGCCACGTCCAAGATGCGCTCGCCTTACTCGCGTGCGCGCATCGAACTGAGGTGAAACGAGGGCTGACAAAATCTGAACACTCGGGGGTAAACAAGATCCTCTCGAGCTCGCACCTGTCTGAGGTTGAGAATTGGATGCCCCTTGATCAGACGCATTGGGGCGAGGCGCTGGAAGAGATCCGGAGACTACGACCCCAAGGGGAAATCGGAGTCCCTGAGCCCCTCAAGCCGATGCTCCCGCCGCCGAAGCTCTAGAACGCCGAAAATTGTCTTGGTGCCCAGCAGGACTACTATCGCGTCATTGAACTGGGAAGGAGTACGCCGTGGCATCACATTCTGGGCGGTCCGTGGTCGGACCTTTGGTCGTCGTCACGCTGCTGGCCCTCGTATACCTGTGGTGGACCGGCAACGACCAGCCCACCGACGAGCCCGCGCCCGAGCCTCCCGCTGCCGAAGCCCCGGCACCGCAGCAGGAGGCGCCGTACATCGCGGACAGCCGCCCGCTGGAGATGTACATTCCCGCAATTGGCCTGGTCGCGGACTTCGAACCGAACGATTGCCGCGCGCACGACGGCACCATCGACCCGGCCACGCTCGACCTCGCCTGCGCGTACACCTCACCCGACCGCCCGTACGCGCTGCCGGGCTCGCAGGCCGAGGACATTGTGGTCATCGCGGGTCACACAGGTTCCGGGGTGGAGGCAGTCTTCGACAAGCTTTACGACGGCTCCGCCGACCACCACACCGTCCGCGCCGGCGACGTGCTGTACCTGCGCACCGAGGCCTCCGGCGAGGCGTGGCTGAAGTACACGGCGACGGACTTCCACGACCCGGTGAAAGCGTCACTAAGCAGCGACACCTCCATCTGGGGTGACGGCCCCACCCCTGGCAGGTTGCTGACAATCAGTTGCATCCAGCCGCCGTTCTACCAGCAGTCGGTGCGAAATGCGGTTGTGGGCTGGCAGTTTGCAGGTGTCGCCGGGCCTATCGACGGCTCCGCCGAACCCGCCCCAGCCATCCCCCGGGGATAGCTCGCGGCACCCATTGTGCGTGTATTTCGTATCGAACTGACAGGGTGCGTGGAGGGTCCGGTTGTAACGTAACCGCGCCACCTGGCCGATGCATTAGGTGGGTGGGATAAACAACCGAAAGTGAAGGAGCAGACAATGCGTTTGAACAAGACTGCAATCGCACTGACGACCGCCGCCGCACTTGGTGCTGGCGTAATCCCGACTGCGGGTGCTCAGGAGAGCAACGCGCCGAAGCTCGACGACGGCGTGCAGCAGGCCACCGACAGCCCGAACGATGCCGATATGAGCATCTTCGGCAACGGCACTGGCGACGGTGCCGCGCAGGCGACCGGCAACGCCCCGGAAAACCCGAACGACCAGCTGCTTCCGGGCGCCCCGGAGGGCTCGGAGCCGACCTCGTCGAACTCCCTGGGCACGAATGAGCAGGCTGCGACCGAGACCGAAACCGCCACTGCTACCGCGACGGCCACGGAAACGGCAACGGCGGGTGACTCGGGCGCTGCCGCGGGCACTGAGGGCACCTCCACCGGCACCGCGACGGCAACTGCGACGGAGACCGCGACAGGTACCGCCACTGCCACCGCCACGCCGACCACCAAGGACAACACTGCCGCGATCGTGCTCGGCTCCCTGGGTGCACTCGCCGGCCTGGGCCTGATCATCGCCGGTGTGCAGTACTTCGTGAACAAGGACGGAGACCTGGTCAAGGACCCGAACCGCGTCGACCAGCCGGCCTCCCCGGAAGAGAAGGCCGAGTCTGAGCAGGTGAAGAAGGACCACGGCGATGAGATCGCCAAGCAGGTCGAGGCCAACGGCGGCGCCCCGGCCGCCGGCAACGCAGGCGCTGGCAACGCTGGCGCCGCGGCGAACGGAACCGGCAACGCCGCCGCAGCGAACGGCGAGCGCGGCATGAACGCCTCCACCGGTGTGGCAGAGCTGCCCGCTGGCCTGGTCGCGCTGCTGATCCTGTCCATCGTGGGCGCTGCGGGCTACGCCTTCAGCCGCCGCGAGACGGTCTAAGGCTCTATAGCGCCGAAGTGCTCTGAGATCGTCGGCCCCGCTTTGCGATTCGTCGCAAGGCGGGGCCTTCGCTTGCCCAACCAAGTAATCTGTTGCTCATTAGGTTGATTGACCTCGGTGGAAGGAGGTGTGGTTGTGGAACGGCACTATTCGTATCCCAAGTTCGCGGACTGGTTGCGCAACGAAATTCAGACCGAGAACGACCCGTCTTTCGCTGTTCAGGTTCTCAAACGGGTGGTCTCTGACATCCGAGATATACCCGAAGACGAAGAGTTCTTGCTCGCGCACTCTGCTCCACAATCGACTGGAGACACCGATTGGGATCGATTGATTAGAGCCGCAGCTGAGATGACGTACTCCGACCGATTCGCGGGATCGAAACTGGAATGGTTTGAGGAGCAAGAGGAACCTCCGCTGCAGTGGTTTTACCCAACAAGCAGGCGCTCGAGGTTTGCCTTTAACCTTGAAAGGACGCCTGCGCCGTTCCTGGATAGGAAAGTATGTCTGGGGGAAGGCAACCTCCGCACCGCCAAGGACCATGACCGGCCATGGAACTGACGAAGAAACAGCAATACGCAGGAGGCAACGATGGAAGAGAAACAGATTTTCCTCTCCGAAGAGGACTTTAGCCAAGCGCAGCGGATTCTGGAGGGGCCAGCTGAGACAACGAAACTTGAGAAGTTGTTCGATGCAGAAAGCCCGTTCGGCAAACCGATGAGTTTCGGGAACTGAATCCCGGGAGCGGCGAGCGTGACCGAAACCGCGCCGTAAACCCCTACTGCGGCTCCACGGGATTGCCCTGCCACACGGTCATGGCCGGCACCTCGTCGCCGCGCATGACCAGCGAGCCCGGGCCCACCGTCGCACCATCACCGATGACGGAGCCCGGCAGCGACACCGAGTGCGCCGCCAACGTTGCCGAATCCTGAATCGTCACCGTGTCCAGGGACATCACGCGGTCCTGGAACAGGTGCGTCTGCACCACCGTGCCCGGGCCGACCGACGCGCCGCGGCCCACCACGCACAGGTCCGTCTCCGGGAACCAGTAGGATTCGATCCACGCGCCGCGGCCCACACGCACACCGAGCGCGCGCAGCGCCAGGTTCATCTCGCCGGTGCCGGAGGCCCAGTTGAAGAACCACGGCGCGGCGACGACCTCGACGAACTGGTCCTGCAGCTCGTTGAGCCACACGAACCAGGAGTACAGCGGGTGCTCGCCAGCCTTGTGCCGCCCGACCAGCACCCACTTCGCCACCACGGCGGTGAGCACGGCCAGCGCGCCCACGGCCATCCACACCAGGCCGCCGAGGAGGTACGTCCAGAAGCCGAAGCGCTCCAGAAGCGTCACCACAACAGCGGCGAACACCGCGGCCAGCACCGCCTGCGTCATGGGAGCCAAAAGCCGCAGCGTCTCCACAAACCCGCGCTTGCGCATCAGCGACGCGGACGGCTTGTAGGTCGCCTCGCCGGCGGCTTCGACCTCGACGCGGCGCATGCGCTCCGGCGGCGAGCCCCACCAGTTCGAGCCCGCCTTGGATTTCTTCGGCGACGCTGACAGCACCGCCACCAGCGACTGTTTCGCCAGCTTGCGGCCGGGCGCGACCATGCCGGAGTTGCCCACGAAGGAGCGTTTGCCCACCACGGTGTGGTCGGTGCGGATCCAGCCGTCGCCGAGTTCGTAGGTGCCGACCATCGTGTCGTCGGCAAGGAATGCCCCGTCGCGCACCTCGGTCAGCTTCGGCACCATCACGGCGGTGGACACCTCGGCGCGCTCGCCGATCTGCGCGCCCAGCGACCGCAGCCACACCGGGGTGGCCAGGCCTGCGTAGATGGGGAAGTAGCGGGTGCGGGCGTCGTCCATAAGCCTGGTCACGGTCCACAGCGCCCAGCCGTGCACGCTGCGCACCGGGAACACGCCGGGCTTTACGCCTATCGACGCCACCCTCACGGCCAGCCACGTCAACAGCAAACCGCAACCGATGTAGACGAGTCCGCCGACTGGGGCGAACACGAGCAGGCCCCACACCGACGAGGTGTGCGCAATGTGTGCCAGCCCCACCGTCGCGGCGGCGCCGGCGACACCGGCAGTAGCCGGCAGCAGCGCGAGGAACAGCGACGTCAGGCCGTATCCCAGCGCCCACAGTGGTCGGCGCGGCGGGCGCTCGTCGGGGAAGCGGTGCTTGGAGCGGCCCACCTTGCGCGCGGGCGAGCCCGCCCAGCGCGAGCGCTTCTTCACGGGCTTGCGGCCGGTGACGGTGGAGCCCGGCTCCACGTGCGCGCCGTTGCGAATCTCGGTGCCGGGCATGAGCGTGGAGCGCGCGCCGACGCGCGCCTCCGCGCCGATGGACACCTCGCCGACGTGGAATTCGTCGCCGTCGAGCCACACACCCGACAGGTCCACTTCCGGCTCGATGGCGGAGCCTTCACCAATGGTGAGCAGGCCCGTCACCGGTGCGAAGGCGTGCATGTCCACGCCCTTGCCGATCTTGGCACCCAACATGCGGGCGGTGATTTTCGCGGCGTTGGCGCTGGAGATGTTCAGCGCGCCGGAGGCCGCAAGCCACCGCTCCGCCGCCCACAGGCGCACGTGCTGCGCGCCGCCGCGTGTGTACACGCCGGGCTTCACCCGCCCGCGGATCAGTCGGGCGCCCAGCGCGCCGATGGGGATGCGCCCGAACGGGGTGCACAGCACCACGAACGCGGCGGCGAGCCAGGGCCAGCTCAGCTCGGTCAGGCCCAGCAGGTTCGCCGCGATGGCCACCCAGGTCACCGCCGTGGCTGCCTTCAACGTCATCACCGGCACCAGGGCCAAACTCTGCGCCACGCGGGTGCCGGCGCCGACGGGCTCTACTTCGCGTTCGCGCTTGGCGGTGCGGTTGGAAAGCGTGAGCTCGTCGATAAGCGAAGCAAGCGTTTCTAGCCTGGGGTGGTCGTAGAGGTCGCGCACCGCGATGGTGGGCACGCGCTCGCGCAGGCGCGTGATTAGCGCGGCGGCCGCGAGCGACGAGCCGCCGAGCTCGAAGAAGTCCGCGTCGCGTCCCGGCACGTCCAGGCCGAGGACCTCGACCCACTGCTCGGCCACCCACGTTTCGGTTTCGGTCAGCCCAACCGCGTCGACGCTGGCGGGCAGCGGCCACGGCAGGGCCTTCTTGTCCACCTTGCCGGAGGTGCGGATCGGCAGCTCGTCCATGACGTGCAGGCGCGGCACCAGCGCCGCGGGCATGGTGTCGGCGAGGCGCTCGCGCATCTGCTGCACGTCCAGCTCGGTGCCGTCGTTGGGGGAGACGTAGCCCACCAGCACCTTGTCGCCCGACGGCAGGGTCTGCACCGCCACGGCCGAGTTGTACACGCCCTCGAGCGCGGCGACGTTGGCCTCCACCTCGCCCAGCTCGATGCGGCGCCCGCCGATCTTCACCTGGTCGTCCGCGCGGCCGATAAAGGCAAGGCCGTTGTCCGTGAGTTTGACGTGGTCACCGGTGCGGTACGCGCGCTCCCAGTCGCCCATCGGCGCGTACTTCTCCGCGTCCTTCTCCGGATCCAGGTAGCGGGCTAGGCCCACGCCGCCGATGATGAGCTCCCCGTCTTCGGCGACTGCGAGGTCCCAGCCATCCAGCGGCCAGCCGATGGTGACCGCCTCGCCCGGGAACAGTTGCTTCGCGCTGGCCACCACGGTCGCCTCGGTGGGGCCGTAGGTGTTCCACATCTCGCGGCCGTCCGCCAGGCGGTCGGTCAGCTCCTGCGAGCAGGCCTCGCCGCCCACGATGAGCAGGCGGATGTTGTCCAGCGCCTCCTTCGGCCACAGGCCGGCCAGAGTCGGCACCGTGGACACGACCGTGATGTCGCGGCGGATCAGCCACGGGCCCAAGTCCTGGCCGGAGCGCACCAGCGCGCGCGGGGCCGGCACCAGACATGCGCCGTGGCCCCAGGCCAGCCACATCTCCTCGCAGGACGCGTCGAAGGCCACGGACAGCCCGGCCAGCACGCGGTCGTCCGGGCCGAGCGGGTTGTCCTGGCAGAACAGGCGCGCCTCCGCGTCCACGAACGCGGCCGCCGAACGGTGCGTCACCGCCACACCTTTCGGTTTTCCTGTGGAGCCGGAGGTGAAGATGATCCAGCAGTCGTGGTCCGGGGTGACCTCGCCGAGCGGGGTCGGCTGCGCAGGCTTGAGCACCCGCAGGCCGTCGTCGGTCCAGATCGCGTCCACGTCCGCCTCTCCGAACACGGTCTCCGCGCGCTCGTCCGGGTCGTCCGCGTCCACCGGCACGTACGCGCAGCCCGCGCGCATGGTGGACAGGATCGCAAGGTAGAGCTCCCTGCTTCCCGACGTCATCCGGATCCCCACGCGGCCCCCATCACGCACGCCCATCTTGCGCATGTCGGCGGCGCGGCGCTCGATTTCCTCCACCAGTTCGGCGTAGGTGAGCACGCCGTCGTCGGCGGAGTTCGCGCCGCCGTCGTCGATGGCGGCGGCATCGGGGTGCTCGGCGGCGGTGGCCGTGAGGACGTCGATGAGCGTCCGCGCCGGCGGGGCCAGGTGGCTGCGAAGGAGGGGGTTGTCGGGCTGAGACATGCGGATAAGGCTAATAGCGCAACGAAAAACCGCAAATTATGGGAAACGCCAACTATTTGCGCCCGCCCACGTTCTAGTCGTCGCCGTCCAGCGCCTGGGAGAGCTTGCGCAGGCTCTTCAGCTGCTTGTTGGAAGACGCCTCCAGCGCGCGGTCCTCCGCCTCAGCCACGTCCGCGGCAAGTTTCGCCAGCACCTTGGTGCCTTTCTTGGTGGCGGCGACGATCTGGCGGCGTCGGTCCTTCGGGTCGCGCTCGCGGGTGACCCAGTTGTTGTTCTCCAGGTTGTCGATGAGGCGGACCATGTCGGACGCGTCGATGGTGAGCAGCTCCGACAGCTGGCGCTGACTCATCGGCTCCCCGTCCACGCACGTGAGGATCCAGTACTCGCGCATGGTGGAGTCGTGCTTGGCCAGGGTGCGCTCGACCTCGTCTTTGGTGTGCCTGCGCACGCGTTCAACCTGGAAGTGGGGGGACTTGGCCAGTGTGGACGGCAGTTCGGGGAGCGTGGGCATGGCCTTCATCATAACTATGTTTAGGCGCCCAACAATTGGGAACGCCTAAGACTGCCTAATTTTGGTGTGGCAGGCCCTGCTCCACCCAGGCAGTGGTGCCGCCGGCGACGTTGATGACGTTGTCCCAGCCGCGGGCCTGCTCCAGGTATTCGCCGGCTTGCGCGCTGCGGCCGCCGGACTTGCAGATCAGGTAAATGTCGCGCTCCGGGTCGATCTCGTCGGTGCGTGCGACGAACTCGGACAGTGGGATGTTCACGGCGCCCTCGGCGCGGACGGCGGCGTACTCGTCGGGCTCGCGGACGTCGATAAGCTGCGCGCCTGCGGGGACTTTATCTACGGAAACTTCCTTCATGGCTCGTATGATAACTGCCGTGAAGTACCACGTCCGCCGCATCGTCGCACTGCTGATTCTGTTCCTTCTGGTGCGCGCAGGTTTCAAGGCACTGCTTCACGACGAACCTTCGGACCCCCCAGCGGCAGCACCAGAGACGTCGGTGTCGGCGGAGCCTCGTCGAGAAGCTGCTGCCTCGATCGCGCAGGGGCGCCCGGTGGAGATGGTGGTGCCGGTGCTGGGGCTGCGCGCCGGGTTCGAGCAGGCGGATTGCCGCGTGGTGGACGGCAAAATCGACCCGAAGAGCATGGATAAGGCGTGCGCGCTGACGGGGGAGAGCTACCCGTACGAGCTGCCGGGCACGGACGCCGGCGACATTGTGGTCGTGGCGGGGCATACCGGCGCGGGCGTGGATGCGGTGTTTAACAAGCTTTACGACGGCAAAGCCGAACGCCACACCGTAGCCAAAGGCGACACGCTGTTCCTGCGCACGGAAACCTCGGGCGACGACTGGCTGAAGTACACCGCGACCGACCTGCACGACCCGGACAAGGGCGCGCTGGCGGGCAACGCGGAGATCTGGGGCACGGGGCCGATGCCGGGGCGGCTGCTGACCATTTCCTGCATCCAGCCGGCGAACCTGCTGGCGGACAGCGTGCGCAACGCCGTGGTGGGGTGGCAGCTGGCCGGAACGGCGACCGACGACGAGGTTGAGACGGCCTTCGAGCCGCGGTAGTCAAGATTTTTGCGTCTCTTTTGCGAGGTTTGACCTGCGGTTTTACAGGTGTTGTCCAAAAAGTCTGAAGTTTTAGTTGAGACTTGTGTGAAACGTGTTTACTGTTGTGGCGTAACCTTCGACCTGAGGTTTAGACTTTCCCGATAGGAGCCCCCAATGAAGCGCACCATCCGCACGCTGGCCGCAGCCGCAATGGCCGGCGCGATCGCAATTTCCGTGACCCCCGCCGCCGACGCCCAGACCACCATCGACCCGACCGAGATCGCCACGAAGGCTATCGAGGCTCGTTTCCCGGCCGTCATCGTTGCCCCGAACGGCACGTACTACGAGCTGGTCAACGGCGAATACAAGGAGGCCGCAACCACCCCGGCCGGCGCAGAGAACGCCGCGGAGGTTTCCCTGGCAGACAACGGTGACATTGTCGCCACCCTTGCGGACGGCTCCGGTGAGACGATCGTGCTGGGGAAGGCCGAGCCGGCCGCTGAGTCCACCACCACCACTCCCCAGGCCCCGGCGCCGAAGGCGACCGGCGAGGCTGCCGCTACTGCAACCTCCACTTCCACCGCGACCACGCTTACGGTGCCGGCGGGTACGGACACCACCGTCTCCGCAACTGTGGATGCAAACCTGGGCGGCGCCGGCGCTGGCGCGGGCAGCTCCAACGGTGCAGCTGGCGAGGCCAACGCCGAGCTGTCCCCGGGCGCGATCGCGGGCATCGCAGCCGCTGCGATCGGCATCCCGGTCGTCATCGCTGGCGTGACCTACTTCCTCAACCAGGACGGCGAGACCCTGGTCGGCTCCTCCGAGCGCGTGAACCAGCAGCCGACCCCGGAGGAGAAGGAGAAGTCCGACCAGCTCCGCGCTGAGCACGCCGACGAGATCGCAGCGCAGCAGGTCGCTGCCGCCGCTAACCGTGGCGTCGAGGCTGAGACCGGCTCCAACACGCTCGTGCGCACCCTGTTCGCGCTGGTGATCGCTTCCGTGCTGGGCGCTGCCGCGTTCGTGGCTGGCCGCCGCTTCCTGGTCTAGGCGACCCCCTCTTCTTCGCTTGAGGTCTGGTTACTTTCGCGTAACCAGACCTCAAGCGTTTTGCGTATCTAAAACCCCTGGTCGCGCCCGCCGCTGAGGTCTGGTTTGCTGCTGAGGTCTGGTTAGTCCCAAGCAGGAAGAAAACAGCTGTTACTGGAGTGAAAAATGGGGGCAAAGTGTGTAAACTCTCAACCAACGCTTGAGGTTTGACCCCTCGAGCTTCCCCGAACTTCCTAGGAGTCCGTCATGAACCGCACCACCCGCGCCGCCGCTGTCGCAACTGCTGCCGCCGCAGCTCTGCTCGCTGTGCCGGTCGCCGCAACCGCGCAGGATCTGCCGGCCGAGACCGCCGACGCACGCGGCGAGCAGTACTTCCTCAACGAGGAGGGCTCCCACTACGTGCGCACGCTCCAGGAGGCGGCGCAGCCGTATGCGCAGCTGGACAGCGGCCAGCAGGAGCGCGCGGTCGCGGTCGCGGATGCCGCGGTCGCAGGTTTGATCGGCTCCGGTGTGATTCGGGACCAGCCCGCCGACCAGCCGACGGGCGAGCCGGTGCCGACCGACCCGGAAGCTACGGAAGCCACCGAAACGCCCGCCGAAACGCCCACCGAAGCGCCCGTCCCATCTCCGGAAAACGCGCCGGAGGAGCCGCTCGGCGCCGAGGACGTGGATCCCGCCGACGACAACCCCGTCGCCCACGGCCTGGTGAAGTTCCCGCCGGTGCTCACGCTGGACGGCAAGACGTACTTCCTGAACAAGGACGGCCACACCTTCGTCGCCGATGTCACCCGCGTCAACGCGGACGTCACCCCGGAGGAGACTGCGGAATCCGAGGCGATGATCCAGGCCAACGCTGGCGAGATCGGTCGTCAGGGGCTTGAGGCCGCGCGTGCTGCAGGCGAGGCTGTAGAGGCTGCCGTCAACGACGAGATCGCATCCCCGTACGCCGCACCCGCCCGTGGCCTGGAAGCGGAGACTGGTTCCAACACCGTCGCCCGCGCGCTGTTCGCGCTTGCGCTGGCAAGCGCACTGGGCGCAGGCTTCTTCGCGTTCGCCCGCCGCCGCCTGATCTAGCCGCGCAGATTTGCGCCAGCTTGGAGAATGGTGTTCTCTGAGTTGGTGAATTATAGACATCTGCTCGCATCCTGCTGTGCCGCCGCCGTCGCGGCAGGCACGATCGCCACCCCGGCCCAGGCCGCCGTCGACCCGATTGGTCGGGAGTGCCGCGCCGCCACCGCAGCGGCGAACATGGGCCAGCCGATCCCGAACATCGGCAACTACCTACTCAGCGGCAACGAGAACGCCATCGACAACGGCGTCCTGCGCATCTTCGCGCCGACGAAGTACAAGCCGTACATCACCCAGGCCACGGACCAGTGGGTCAGCGCCACCGGCGGCCTGATGCGCTTCGAGTACGTGGACCAGCCCGGCTACAAGGTGGTCACCGTGCGGGAGGCCAACCTGGGCGGCTACGTCGTCGGCCGCGTGCAGGGCAACGTGAACAACATGGAGCTTTTGCTCAACCCGGACATTCTGCGCAGCGGCTACTACGAGAGCCTGGTCATGACCATCGCGCACGAGCTCGGCCACGCCATGGGCCTGGCGCACTCCTGCGACGGCGCGCTGATGAAGGACGGCACCAACCGCGGCAAGGTGGCCAAAACCCCGCAGCCGCTGGATACGCAGGTGCTCATCCAGGCGAACAACTTGCGGGCAGCTCGCCTATCGACGACTACCGCTACCCCCACCCCTAAGCCCACCCCGGCGAACAACGGCAACGTCTACGAATGGGTCGGCGAGCACAACTCCACCGTCGTCGAGGTCGCCCCGACACCGATCCGGACGACGGTGACGTGGGAGCCGAAGACGCAGCCCACGACTAGCGAAACGCCCACCGAGCGACGCACGACCGTCATCGAAACCACAGTCGCGCCGGAGCCCACCCCCGAGCAGCCGAAGCGCGTCTCGCCGCTGGCGATCATTCTGCCGGTGGCCGCGGCCGCGATCTCCGCGATCGGCCTCGGTCTCGCGTTCATGCGCAGCTGGTTCTAGCAGCGCAAAACAAAAGCCGGGCCGACGCGAGAATGCGGGCCCGGCTTTAGCCGTCGATAAGCAAGTTAGTTGACGGTCTTGGCTTCCTTGTCTTCCTCGAGGCTCTCGCGGGAGTTGTCGCCGACGCGCTTGAACTCGTCGAGTGCGGCCTGCAGGATCTTCTCCGCCTCGGCCTTGTCGCCCCAGCCGGAGCCGGTGACTTCCTTGTTCGGCTCGAGGTCCTTGTAGTGCACGAAGAAGTGCTCGATCTCGTCCTTGACAAAGTCGGAGACGTCGGAGATGTCCTGGTAGGACTCGTAGCGCACGTCGTCGATGACGCAGAGCAGCTTGTCGTCGCCGCCGGCCTCGTCGGTCATCTTGAACACGCCGATCGGGCGCGCGATCACGGTGACACCCGGGAAGACGGGCTCCGGGGTGATCACAAGGGCATCGAGCGGGTCGCCGTCATCGGCAAGCGTGTTGTCGATGAAGCCGTAGTCCGCCGGGTACGCCATCGGGGTGAACAGGTAGCGGTCGAGGAAGACGCGACCGGTCTCGTGGTCCACCTCGTACTTGTTGCGGGAGCCCTTGGGGATCTCGATGATGACCTCGATAGCCATTACTTCTCCTTTGTTCGGTGAATGTCTGCACGCCATCATACTTCGGCTACCATTTTGGCCGATGAAGGTATGGACTTGGGTCGCAGGCGCCGTCGCGCTCGCTGCGGTCGGCGGTGTCGCAGGCTTCGGCATCGCGGCGCACGAGCAGCTCTCCGAGATCACGCACGCGCCGCCGTACCAGCTGCAGTCCGCCCCGTCTGTGTTGGAGCCTGCGGTGCCTTCGCCTATCGACGACACTTCGCTGCGAACGACCCTGGCATCGCTTGCCGACAACCCTGACCTGGGCGTGTTCCACGGCCACGTCACGCAGGCGGGCACCGGCGAGGCGGTGTTCGACCGCGCCTCCGACGAGGCACTGAAGCCGGCGAGTGTGACCAAGGTGCTCACCGCGTCGGCGGCGCTGCTGAGCCTGGGCGCGCAGGACCGCATCACCACGGAGGTGGTGCGCGGTGCGAACCCGGGGGAAGTGGTGATCAAGGCGGCCGGCGACGTGTGGCTGAACAGTGAAGCCCTCGACGAGCTCGCGGAGCAGGTCGGGCAAGCCGACACGGTGCTCATCGACACCTCCGTCTGGGATGGCATGCCGGAGCTCATGCCGGGCTGGGACCCGTTGGACATCGACGGCGGGTTCGTCGCACCCCTGCAGCCCGCGATGCTGTCCGGCGGGCGGTTAAACGGCGAGACCTCCGGCGACGTGCCCCGCTCCCACACCCCGGCGCTCGAGGTGGCGCAGGCGCTGGCGAACCGCGTCGGCGCGCATAACGTCGGTGAAAGCCAGGGTGACGGCGAGGTCGTCGCCGCGGTGGAGTCGCCGACGCTGGTGGAGCGGCTCGAGCTGATGATGAAAAACTCCGACAACGTCTACGCCGAGGCCATCGGGCGCGAGGTGGCGCTGGCGCGCGGCACCACGGACGCGCCGGGCGCGACCCTGAGCGTGCTGGAGGAGCGCGGCTTCAACACCGCCGGGCTCGTGCTGCACGACAACTCCGGGCTGTCCGCGGATAACCGCATCGCACCGAAGCTTTTGGACGCGCTGCTGTACGACGCCACCGCCCAACCCGCGCTGCGCCCCCTGCTGTCCGCGCTGCCCGTCGCCGCCGGTGAGGGCACGCTCCTGGACCGCTACGGGGACCTCGCGGGCCGCGGCTGGGTGCGCGCGAAAACGGGCACACTCGACGGCACCGCGTCGCTGGCCGGCACCGTGACCAGTGTGAACGGCAACGTCTACACGTTCGCCCTGATCTGCAACGACGCCGACGTCCTCGCCGCGCGCCGCGCCATGGACGAGTTCACCTCCGCACTGCGCGAGTTCTGATGGACCCATTCTGGCCGCGCCGCTCGCCGCACTTCCTTGCCTGCCGACGAGCACTCCGCCCCTTCGACGCCCCCGCCATCATCGGCCTGTCCGGCGGGCCCGACTCGCTCGCCTTGGCCGCCGCGGCAGCGGCAGAGAAGAAGGACGTGCGGTGCGTGGTGGTGGACCACGGCCTCCAGGACGAATCGGCGGAGGTAGCCAGGCGCGCAGTTCAGGCAGTCGAAGCCTTTGGCCTCGAAGCCGAAGTCGTCCGCGTCGAGGTGGGCGAGGGCAACCTGGAGGCGGCCGCGCGCAGCGCCAGGTACGAGGCCCTGCTGGCGTACGGGAGTGATGTCTGGGTCGGCCACACCGCCGACGACCAGGCGGAAACGCTCCTGCTTGGCGCGCTGCGCGGCAACCCGTCCGGCATGGCTCCGCGCAATGGGCGCATCGTCCGGCCGTTTCTGGGCATCCGCCGCGCGGACACCGTCGGCGCCTGCGGGGAGCTCGGCCTCGATCCGTGGCACGACCCGATGAACGCGGACCCGGCCTTCCGCCGCGTGGCGATGCGCAACCAGGTGTTGCCCCTGCTCAGCGAGCTTCTCGGCGGCGACGCCGTCCCCGCGCTCGCGGCCACCGCGGACCGGATCGCGGCGGACCAGGCCCTGATCGCGTCGCTGACCGACCTCGCGCCGACTACCTGCTGTGCGGAGTTGAAGGCGGATGCGGAGCCGGTCCGGAGGCGTCGATTAGCAGCATGGCTCTTGGGGGAAGGCGTGCCGGTGCAAGGGGACCAGCTCGACGCGGTGGAAGCCTTGGTCGTCGATTGGCGCGGGCAAGGACCCGTTGCTGTCGCGGGCGGGCGCGCAGTGGTGCGTGAGGGCGGACAGCTGGCTATTTTGGGGGAGTTCCACAGTGGATAAAAGTAAAGAGGGGCTCTGCCACTGAGCTACACCACCAAGGTGGGCCGGGAATCGAACCCGAGTCTCCCTCTTTCGTGGAAATCTTGGTCGTGAACCAACGGAGTCTCTCTCGGAGTTCCTGCACGCGATCATCGCATGGTTGCTCAAAAATTTGCAACGGTGCTTCGAAAAGGAAAATTGACCATTGTGGACTAACCCCGCCGTGTATATGGTCTGCTTGCATACAGGAGGTGCTGCATGGACAAGGTGGCAACGCAGGTCTTTGATTCGGGAAATAGCGATGCGGTTCGCCGTCTTCGGGAATTTCAAGCTGCGCATGGCATTGAGGGTGGCATCCTTGAAGACTGCGACGGGCTCTTCGATGACGCGGTGCTAAGCCGCGACGAGACCGAGCTGAACTGATCGGAACGTTTTAGCTGACCCGAACCCCGCAGATGGTTGTACCTACCGCCTGGCAGGTGGCAAGATGTGGAAGTTACGCGCACGTAAACGCAAACTGAAGCGCTAGAACCGCTAGAGGGAAGGGCCAGCCCATGACCGAGTTGCACGACAAGAAGGACTTCAATGTCCCAGCGAACCGCTACGGCGATGATGTCGAGGCGATCCTGATCCCGGAAGACGTGCTCCAGGAGCGCATCCAGGAGCTGGCGGACATGGTCTCGGAAAAGTACCGCGACTCGGAAGAAGACCTGATCTTGGTCTGCGTGCTCAAAGGGGCGGTGTTCTTCCTCACCGACTTCGCGCGCAAGCTGTCCATCCCGGCGGAGATGGAGTTCATGGCCGTGTCCTCGTATGGCAACTCCACCACCAGCTCCGGCGTGGTGCGCATCCTGAAAGACCTGGACAAGGAGATCGCCGGCCGCGACGTGCTCGTGGTGGAAGACATCATTGACTCCGGGCTGACCCTGTCCTGGCTGCTGCGCAATCTGCGTAACCGGAACCCGAAGAGCCTCGAAGTCGTTACTCTTCTGCGCAAGCCCGATGTGCAGACGGCGAAGATTGATCTGCTGGACATCGGTTTCGACATTCCCAACGAGTTTGTCATCGGCTACGGCCTGGATTACGCCGAGCGTTACAGGGACCTGCCGTATGTGGGCACGCTGCACCCGCGCGTGTACTCAGACGCTGACTAGAACAAAGGTTTATGAGCAAAAATAACAAGGTTTTGCGGTGGGGCATCATCGGCGCCATCGCGTTGATCGTCCTCTACCTGCTCACGCTGATCGGGGACGATTCCCGCGCCTACCAGCGCGTGGACACGTCTGTTGCCATCGAGCAGCTGCAGAACCACAACGCTGAAGAAGTGCAGATCGACGACCGCGAGCAGCGCGTGCGCATCGACCTGCGCGAGCCGATCACCGTGGACGAACGCGAGGGCGTCGAGGCAATCTCCGCGCAGTACCCGGCTCGCACCACCCCGGAGATCTTCGGCGCGGTGCGCGAATCCGGCGCGGACAAGTACGAGACGAACGTGACGCAGGAATCCTTCCTGATGTCCATGCTCGGCTTCATGCTGCCGATGGTCCTGGTGTTCGGCCTGATCTTCTACTTCATGTACCGCATGCAGGCGGGCGGCGGCGGGCCGTTCGGCATCGGCGGCTCGAAGGCGAAGCAGCTGACCAAGGACAACCCGACCAACACGTTCGCGGACGTCGCCGGCGCCGACGAGGCGGTGGACGAGCTGCACGAGGTGGTGGACTTCCTCACCGACCCGACCGTGTACGAGGAACTCGGCGCGAAGATCCCGCGCGGCGTGCTGCTCTACGGCCCGCCCGGCACCGGTAAAACGCTGCTCGCCCGTGCCGTCGCCGGCGAGGCTGGCGTGCCGTTTTACACCATCTCCGGCTCCGACTTCGTGGAAATGTTCGTCGGCGTGGGCGCCTCCCGCGTGCGCGACCTGTTCAAGCAGGCGCGCGAGAACAGCCCGTGCATCATCTTCGTCGACGAGATCGACGCGGTGGGCCGCCAACGTGGCTCCGGCATGGGCGGCGGCCACGACGAGCGCGAGCAGACCCTGAACCAGCTGCTGGTGGAGATGGACGGCTTCTCCGGCCGCGAGGGCGTCATCCTCATCGCGGCGACGAACCGCCCGGACATCCTGGACCCGGCGCTGCTGCGCCCCGGCCGCTTCGACCGCCAGATCCCGGTGACCAACCCGGACCTGGCCGGCCGCGCGCAGATTCTCAAGGTGCACGCCAAGAACAAGCCGCTTGCAGACGACGTCTCGCTCGATGCCCTGGCCAAGCGCACCGCCGGCATGTCCGGCGCCGATCTGGCCAACGTGCTCAACGAAGCCGCGCTGCTGACCGCCCGCATCGGCGGCAACGTCATTACCGCGGACGCGCTGGAGGAGGCGACGGACCGCGTCATCGGCGGCCCGCGCCGCTCCAGCAAGGTCATTTCCGAGCACGAGAAGAAGGTCACCGCCTACCACGAGGGCGGACACACCCTGGCCGCCTGGGCGCTGAAAGACATTGAGCGCGTGTACAAGGTGACTATCCTCGCCCGCGGCCGCACCGGCGGCTTCGCCATGACTGCCGACGAGGACGACAAGGGCATGTACACCCGCGACGAGCTGTTCGCCCGCATGGTCTTTGCCATGGGCGGCCGCTCCGCCGAGGAGCTGGTCTTCGGCGCGCCGACCACTGGCGCGTCGAACGACATCGAGCAGGCGACCAAGATCGCGCGTGCGATGGTCACCGAGTACGGCATGACCTCCGCGCTCGGCGCGGTGAAGTACGGCCAGGAGCAGGGCGATCCCTTCTCCGGCCGCGGCTCCGGCGGCTCGCTGGAGTACTCGCCGGCGGTGGCCGCGAAGATCGACGAGGAGATGCAGATGCTTCTCGACGAAGCGCACAAGGTCGCCTACGCCACCCTCGAGCGCTACCGCGACGAGCTGGACACACTGGCCTCGAAGCTCCTGGAGAAGGAAACGCTGCGCCGCGGCGATCTGGAGGCCATCTTCGACACCGTCGAGCCGGTCCGGCCGCCGCTGCCGGCGCACGACGCGCGCTTCGGGCGCCAGGCTGACCGCGAGCCGGTGAAGACTCCGGTGGAGATTGCCAAGGAGCGCGGCGAGGAGCCGCCGAAGCGCTTCTCCATCCTGGAGGCGTCCAAGGCCACCCGCGAGCGCCGCCGCAAGGAACGCGAGGCGGAGCAGAATCCGGTGCCGAAGAAGGGCTCCACCCGCTGGCAGCAGCCGAAACCCAACGAGCCGCAGTACGGCGGCCCGAAGCCGCCGGAGGGCTGGACGTACAAGGGAGCGCCGAAGCAGCAGCACCCGGGCACCCGCAACTACCCGGCGGAAAACACAGAGCAGATCGGCTTCCGCCTGCCGGAGAACGAGCGCCCGGACCACGCCTCGCGCGGCCCGGAGCCGGAGACGACGCCGGATGCGGAGACCACCCAGCTGCCGCGCGAGGAACGCGCGCCGAAGCACAGGAGGGACGATGACTAACCCGAAGTTCGACCGCGAGCGCGCTGAGGCCGCGGTGCGCGAGCTGCTCATCGCGGTCGGGGAGGACCCGGACCGTGAGGGCCTGGTGGAAACCCCGGCCCGCGTCGCGCGCGCCTACGAGGAGGTCTTCGCGGGCCTGCACGAGGACCCGAAGGTGCACCTGGAGAAGTCGTTCTCTGAAAACCACCGCGAGCTGGTGCTGGTGCGCGACATCCCGATCTACTCCACCTGCGAGCACCACCTGGTGCCGTTCTACGGCGTGGCGCACATCGGCTACATCCCCGGCCCGGAGGGCAAGGTCACCGGCCTGTCCAAGCTGGCGCGGGTGGCGGACATGTACGCGAAGCGTCCACAGGTGCAGGAGCGGTTGACGGCGCAGATTGCGGACGCGATCGTCGAGAAGCTCAATGCTTCTGCGGTTATCGTGGTCATCGAGTGCGAGCACCTGTGCATGGCCATGCGCGGGATCCGCAAGCCGGGCGCGACCACCACCACCTCGGCGGTGCGCGGCGGCTTCCAGAACAATGCGGCTTCGCGCGCGGAAGTGCTGAGCCTGATTAGGGGATAGAAGATGACTACCGTTGCCGATCTGACCGTGCCGGGGCGCACGAGCGTGATGGGCATTGTCAACGTCACGGAGGATTCGTTTTCGGACGGCGGCAAGTGGCTCGCCGCTGACGACGCCATCGCGCACGCCCACGAGCTGGTGCGCCTGGGCGCGGACATCATCGACGTCGGCGCGGAATCCACCCGCCCCGGCGCGACCCGTGTCCCCGCGGAGGTGGAGGCGCAGCGCATCCGCCCCGTGATTCGCGCGCTCCACGCCGACGGGATCCGCACCTCCGTGGACACCATGCGCGCCGCCACCGCCCTGGCCGCGGCCGAGGAGGGCGTGGATTTGATCAACGACGTCTCCGGCGGCCTCGCCGACGCCGATATGTACCGCGTGATGGCGGAGACCAAGCTGCCGGTGTGCCTGATGCACTGGCGGGCGGACGCCTTCGTCAACGCCTCCGGCGCGGCGGACCACGGCGGGGACGTGGTGGGGGATGTGCACGAGGTGTTGGCGGAGCTCGTCGACAAGGCGACGGCTGCCGGCGTGGACGAAAGCCAGATCACCCTGGACCCGGGCCTGGGCTTTGCCAAGACGGCCGCGGACAACTGGGCGCTGCTGAACTCGCTGCCGGAGTTCATCGCCAGCGGGTTCCCCATCCTCGTCGGCGCGTCGCGCAAGCGCTTCCTCATGGAAATCCGCCAACAGCGCGGCCTGGAGCATTCGCCTATCGACGCCGACCCCGCCACCGCAGCAGTCACCGCACTTGCAGCCCAGGCCGGGGCCTGGTGCGTGCGGGTGCACGAGGTGGCGGTCTCGCGCGACGCCGTTGACGTGGCGGAAAGGTGGAAAAATGGCTGACCGGATCGAACTGAAAGGCCTCAAGTTCCACGCCAACCATGGCGTGCTCGAGCACGAAACCGAGTTCGGGCAGGCGTTTTCGCTGGACATCACTTGCTGGCTGGATTTCGCCGGCGCGGCGCGCGACGACGACCTCACGCAAACCGTCAACTACGCCGAGCTGGCGGACGCGGCTTTAAAGATCGCCACCGGCACCCCGCGCCAGCTGATTGAGACGGTGGTGGTGGAGATCGCCGAAACCGCCATGCGCAGCTACGACGCGCTGCACGCCGTGGAGGTCACCCTGCACAAGCCGCACGCGCCGATTCCGGCCGTGTTGGACGACGTCTCGGTGGTCGCCCGCCGCTCCCGGAAGCGGATGTAGCCAATGCGTGCCGTGCTGTCCTCCGGGTCCAACATGGGTGACGCGCGCGCCCACCTGCAGACGGTCGCCGACGAGTTCGCCGGCGAAACTCTCGCCGCGAGCTCCATTTACGCCACCGCGCCATGGGGAAACACCAATCAGCCGGACTTCCTCAACCAGTCCCTCTTGGTGGATGTGGACGACACCCCGCAGCAACTACTAGCCCGCTGCCAGGAGCTGGAGCAGCGCGCGCACCGGGTCCGCGAGGAGCGGTGGGGCCCGCGCACGTTGGACGTGGACATCATCTGGGTCGAGGGCTACACCTCTGACAACCCGGAGCTGACCGTGCCGCACCCGCGGGCGCACCTGCGCCAGTTCGTGCTCGAGCCCTGGTTCGAGGTGGATCCGGGTGCGGTGCTCAACGGAGCGTCGATAAGCGAGCTGCTCGAAAACCTCGAGGACCAGGGGGTGCGGAAGCTATGAAGCGCACGCCGTACGAGGGGTTGATCGCGGTCGCCGGGTTCTTCGCCGCCGCAGCGGTGATTTTGGTGCGAAGGTTCTACAACCTGCTGGAATCCTTGAGCATGGTGGTGCCGCTGTCGCTGTGGGTGATGGCCGTGATCGCCGCGTGGCTCGCGCTCGTGGTGCGAAAGCGGCGCAAGGAGGGCAAAGTTGGGCTGGACCGCAGCCAGCTCAACCCCATGCAGGCGGCGAACTTCATGGTCTTTGGCAAGGCGAGCGCCTGGGCCGGCGCGGTGTTCGGCGGCATGTACGGCGGCACGCTGAGCTACGTGGTGACCAAACTCGGCGTGCTCGAGGCGGCGCCTGGCGACGTCCCACCGCTGGTCGCCGGCACCCTGGGCGGACTAGCCCTGTGCGCGGCCGGAATCTGGCTGGAGAAAAACTGCGAGGTGTCGCCGCCCAACGAGGGCCAAGGCGTTAGCTAGAGTGTTGGGCATGAGTGCCCAGAATGCGTCCCCAGACCGCGCGAGCCTGTGGGTCATCGTGCCTTTTGTGGTCGCTGTCATCGGCACCGTGGTCATGCTGTTCACCAACTCCGCTAACGCGCTGAAGATCGCGCTGATCTTCGCGCTGTGGGCGGGTGCAGCCGGGATCCTGATCAACTCCAAGGTGCGCCGGGACCGCGACGCGGCCACGACCGAGGCTGCGGCCGCCGAGCAGCGCATCAAGGAGCAGGAGCAGCGTCACCGCGAAGAGCTGGAGGCCAAGACCGCGCCGTCCGTGGACGTGAAGACGCTGCGCGAGCTGCAGGAGCAGATCCAGGCGCTGCGTGCTCAGCTGGAGGAGCTCAACGGCCGAGTCTTCGAGTACGAGCCCGCCGCCGTGCAGGCTCGCGCCCGCCGCATCAGCGAGTTGGAGTCGAAGAAGGAGCCAGAACCAGAACCAACTCCGGAACCCGCCCCGGAGCCGAAGCCGCAGCCGGCGCAGAGCCCGTCCACGGACGACACCGTCGTGATCAGCCGCGTGCGCCCCTCCCGCCCGACCGGCGCACCGAGCTCGGACGCGATCGCGGGCCGCATCGGCACCCAGCCGTCGGCCCGCCCGGCGCGCAACCCGCTGTCCGACCTGATCAGCGAGCGGGAGGCGGAAAAGGCGAAGGCGGAGCAAACCCCAGAGCCGAAGCCGGAACCAACCCCGGAACCAACCCCGGATCCGACCCCAGAGCCGCAGCCTGAGCGCCGTTCTGGCCGCCGCCGCGCCGATGAGCGTGGAGACGGCGCGGTTTCCGTGGCTGAGCTGCTCGCCCGCCAGGGGAAGTAGATGCCGCCTCGCCTGCTGGTGGGGGCGGTGTTCGGTGTCTCGCCGCTCGCGGAGCGCTTCGAGCGCGCCGGCCACACGGTGCGCGCGCTGGACATCGAGCAAGATCCCGGTGCGGTCGCGCACGTGGATCTTGTGCTTCTCGACGGCCCGCCGCCCGACATCCGCACCGCCTGCGAAATACTGGCCGACCACGCCCGCCCGCGGCAGATGTTTCTGCACACCGCGCTGGACGAAGGCCAGCAGCTGCTCGACGACGTGGAGGTCGCCCAGGCGATCACCATGTGCGCCCACAACATCTTCGACAACGTGTGGGTGACCTCGGCCGCCGACGAACTCGGCGAGACGGTGGTGGGTCTGCTCATCGCGGAGATCGGCGGGGTGAGCTTGCGCATTAACGACGACGCACGCCCCGCGATCGCCGCCGCCCAGGAGCTGCGGGCGATGGAGGCCGTCATCCGCGACGACGCGCAGGCGATCCTCGCCGATGCGGTGCCGGGGTTCGACGCCGTGGCGCAGCAGTTCCTTCTCGCCCCGCCGGCGCCACGGCACGCCCACGACATGCAGCAGCTGGACCGGCTCCTCGCCGCATTGCCGGATCCTGGCGTTCGCCGCCTGTTTGTGGATCTGGTGCGCAGGCGCGGCGAGGTGGACCAGGACACCGACACCGAGTTGTGGGTGATTCAGAAATACGAGGGAGGATAAATGGCTTTCGAACCAGGCCAGGCAGTGGTGGTCACCGACGAGCGGATGCTGGCCACATACGGCCGCGCGTTCCGCAAGATCGGCAAGTCTGTGGTTGTAGTGCCGCTGGGCACGGACATCCACGGCGGGCACGTGGAGCTCATCCGCGCGGCGAAGTCGCTGCTCGGCTCCTACGTGGTGGTCACGTTCTCGGGCAAAGAAGTCCCTGAGGTTTTCGCCCGGGAGAAGGTGGACGTGGTCTTCCACGGGGAGCTGGCAACGTCGGTGCGCGTGGACTCCGGCGTGGAGCCGCTGGAGGACCCGCAGCTCACGCAAGCAGCAGTCGCGCGGATCCTCGCCGCGATCAACTCCACCCACGCCACGGACGTGGTACTGGGGGAGAAGGACTTCGAGGTGCTGGTGGCCACCCAGTACGCGGTGTCCGGCCTGCGCATGGAGTGCAAGCTCCACAGCGTGCCCACGGTGCGAACACCGGACGGTTTGGCGCTGTCGAACAGGAACGCGCTTGTCGCCGTCGATAAGCGGGATGCTGCTCTCGCGCTCTCGGCCGCGCTGACGGCTGGGGCGCACGCCGCGGAGCACGGAAAAGCCAAAGTCCTGGAAACCGCGCGCGGTGTCCTCGAGGCCGCCGGTGTGGCCCCGACGTACCTTGAGCTGCGCGACCTGGCCATGCGCGAGGCACCCGAGGAGGGTGACGCGCGGCTTTTGGGCGCTGTGGATTTGGGCGGCGTGCACCTGACGGACAACGTGGGGCTGCCGCTGGGGGTCGGCTTCAAACACGTCGAAGCATGACACCCGGTAGACTCACGCGCATGTCCAACGCCACCATCGCCGGAATGCTCGCAGAACGCTTCGGGTTCACCTTTACCCCGGAGCAGGTTGAACAGACCGGGAGCACCGAGACGTCCACGCTCTACACCGCCACCGACGACACGGGCCACGGTGTGGAAGTGGAAGTCTTCGACACCGCCGTGGATTCCGCGATCGGCGATGAAGTCAACACCCTCAACTCGCGCCTTGCGCTGGCAGCGCACCCGGGCGCGTTCCAGCCACGCAGCGTTGGCACCACCGAAGACGGCAAGCTGTTCGTCCTGCGTGAGGCGCCCACCGGCACCCCGCTGTCGGACCTGATCGCGGAGAAGGGCGCGACGTTCACCCCGCAGGAGGTGCGCGACCTGCTCGCCCCGGTGGCCGAGGCGGTCGACGACTACGACCTGAAGGGCCTGGCCGGGTTCGTCTCGCGCTCCATCACCCCGGAGCGCCTCCTGGTGCAGCCGCAGTGGTCCACCACCCCGGTCAAGCTCACTCTTGTGGGCCCGAGCACCGACCCGGCGCAAAACGACGAGGCGGCAGCGAAGGGCAACGTGGAGAAATTCGCCAACGTGGTCGCACTGATGACCGGTGACGCGCCGCGTTCCGGCGCGCGCACCTGCGCCGGCGTGCTGGAGACCGCCCCTGCCGAGCACGTGGCCATTGAATCGCCGGACCAGTCCGTCGCGCCGCGCCCGCAGGACGGCTACCGCAAGCCGCCGGAGCCCTACGCCTACGGCACCGACGGCAACTACGTGCGCACGGTCCCGACGAAGCAGAAGAAGACTGCGCCGTGGCCGTGGATCATCGCCATTCTCGCGCTGCTGCTCATCGCGCTGGCGGCGCTGTGGTACTGGAGCACCCACCGCGGCGAGGATTGGGCCGGCGCAGAAGCGCAGATTGCGGAGGATTACCCGAACGTCGTCTCCGAGCATTCGGGCCAGAAGGGTTGGAAGGATCTTGCCTGCGAGCCGGGTTCGCTGGACATCGACCAGGTGGGCAAGATCCGCTGCGCAAACGATGAGCTCGGCGTTTCCGTCGCCCAGTACGCCTCCGAGTCCGACCGCGACGATGCGGTGCCGGACCCGAGCGAAGCCGTGGTCCTGGGCTCCGGCGAGTGCACGATTTACTCCTACGAGCTGCCGGACGCGAACCCGCCGGCGTATGTGATGACGCCGCAGGACAAGCCGGAGTACCTGTTCATCGTCAACGGTTTCGACGCGGAGAACCAGCGACTGGACCTCCCGGTGTGCGAATAAGCTACGATTATTCGCCGTGACTACGCAGGACTTTTCAGAGCAGCAGCAAATCCGCCGGGAGAAGAGGCAGAGGCTTATCGACGAAGGGCGGGACGCCTACCCCGTCGAAGTCGATCGCACGACGTCTCTGAAAGACTTGCGCGCTAAGTACGACGGCACGCTGGAGCCCGGCGAGGAAACCCAGGACGAGGTGGCCGTCGCTGGCCGCATCATGTTCCAGCGCAACACCGGCAAGCTGTGCTTTGCCACCCTGCAGGAAGGTGACGGCACCCAGCTGCAGGTCATGCTCTCCCTGGCTGAGGTCGGCGAAGAAGCGCTGGCGCAGTGGAAGGCCGACACCGACCTGGGCGACATCGTCTCCGTGCGCGGCCGCGTCATCGCCTCCAAGCGCGGCGAGCTGTCCGTGATGGCGAAGTCCTGGCATATGGCGTCGAAGGCGCTCAACCCGCTGCCGGTGGCGTTCGCGGACATGAACGAGGAGCAGCGGGTGCGCCGCCGCTACACCGACCTGATCATGCGCGAGGACGCGCGCACCAACGCCATGACCCGCATCAAGGTCATCGCGGCGGTGCGCAAGTACCTCACGGGCCTGGACTTCGTGGAGATTGAGACGCCGATGCTGCAGACGCTGCACGGCGGCGCCGCGGCACGTCCGTTTGTCACCCGCTCCAACGCGCTGGACATCGACCTGTACCTGCGCATCGCGCCGGAGCTCTACCTCAAGAGGGCTGTGGTCGGCGGCATTGAGCGCGTCTTCGAGATCAACAGGAACTTCCGCAACGAGGGCGTGGATTCCTCCCACTCCCCGGAGTTCACGATGCTGGAGACCTACCAGGCGTGGGGCACCTACAAGGACGGCGCGGCCACCATGAAGGGCCTTGTGCAGTTCTGCGCCGAGGAAGTTTTCGGCTCTCAGAAGGTCACGCTCGCGGACGGCACGGAGTACGACTTCGGCGGCGAGTGGAAGGTTCTGGAGATGTACCCGAGCCTGAACGAGGCGCTGCAGCGTAAGTTCCCGGGCCAGCCGGAAGTGACCATCGACACCGACGTGGACACGCTTAAGGGCATTGCGGAAACCATCGGCCTGAAGGTGCCGGAGAACGCCGGCTGGCTGCACGGCAAGCTGGTGGAGGAGATCTGGGAGGAGCTGTGCTCCGACCAGCTCTACGAGCCGACCTTCGTGGTCAACTTCCCGGTGGAGACCTCGCCGCTGACTCGCGACCACCGAAGCCAAAAGGGCGTGACCGAGAAGTTCGACCTGTACGTGCGCGGCTTCGAGCTGGCCACCGGCTACTCCGAGCTGGTGGACCCGGTGATCCAGCGCGAGCGCTTCGAGGATCAGGCGCGCCTGGCCAGCGCCGGCGACGACGAAGCGATGCAGCTTGACGAGGACTTCCTCGCCGCGATGGAGCAGGGCATGCCGCCGACAGCCGGCTGCGGCATGGGCGTGGACCGCCTGCTGATGGCCCTGACCGGCCTGGGTATCCGCGAGACGGTCCTCTTCCCGATGGTGAAGCCGGAAGCATAGAAGCGGATACGCCGTGAGTGTGACCCCGTACCCCAACTACCCGGGAGACCAGGGTGGGAAACCGCTCATCGAGCCGCACAAGAGCAAGACCACCGCGGCGCTGCTGTTTTTCTTCCTCGGAATCTTTGGGGCGGGCAATTTCTACCTCAACCAGTACGCGCGCGGCGCGTGCAAGGTGTTCCTGCTTCTGCTTGCTTTGCCGCTGGCGTGGATGTTTGTCGGGCAACTCATTTTGTTTGTCTCAAGCACGTGGGTGCTCGTGGAATTTATTTTCGTGCTTGTCGGCGCGGAAGGCTATGACAGAGACAGCCGGGGTATCCCGCTGAAGTAACAATTATCCGCAGTTGTGTGCGGTGGTTATAACCAACTAAAGTTTGGTGCGATCAATCAATTGTGGTTGAAAGGAGCACCAGCATGGCAACCACCAAGGCAAGCCTGCAGGACCAGGCTGCCGACATCCTCGCCGGCATCGGCGGGGCGGACAATATAGCGTCAATGACGCACTGCGCGACGCGTCTGCGCTTCGAGCTCAACGACGTCTCCCTGGCCGACAAAGACCGCCTCGAGGCAAACCCCAAGGTCATGGGTGCCGTCCCGCAGGGCGGCAGCCACTACCAGGTCATCGTCGGCGGCGACGTGGCCAGCGTTTACAACGCGATGAACAAGCTGCCGGAGCTGGCCGGGCGCGACGTGTCCAACGAGGACTTGAAGGCCCAACAGCGCGACAAGGCCAAGGGCAAGGTGCCCTGGCTGGACGCGTTCTTCGAGTACCTCTCCGACTCCTTCCGCCCTATTCTGGGTGTGCTGCTCGGTGCGTCGCTGATCATCGCGTTCGCCGCGGTGCTGGACGCGTTCGAACTGGTGAACTTCCACGCGGAAGTGAAGAGCCCGGGCTGGCAGTTCGTGGACGCCATGTGGAACTCCGTGTTCTTCTTCCTGCCGGTGGCGGTGGCCTACAACGCGGGCAAGAAGCTGGACATCGACCCGTGGGTGCCGGCCGCGATCATGCTGGCGCTGTTCACCCCGGACTTCATCGACTTGAAGGATCACCCCGAGGTGCGCGTGGTTGAGCTCTTCGGTGAGCCGACCGACGTCGTCGACGTTTTCGGCCTACCCATGATCCTTAACGGCTACAACGGCAACGTGTTCGTGCCGCTCATTATGGCCGCGGTGGCGGCCCTGGTGTACAAGGGGCTGCAGAAGATCATCCCGTCCGCGGTGCACATGGTGTTCGTGCCGTTTATCACCATGCTGATCATGATCCCGGTAACCGCGTTCCTCATCGGTCCGTTTGGCTACCTGCTCGGCGCCTGGATCGGCACTGGCCTGGCCTGGATGAACGGCAACGCGCCGTTCGTCTTCGCGCTGCTGATTCCGATGCTCTACCCGTTCCTGGTGCCGCTGGGCCTGCACTGGCCGCTCAACGCGCTGATGCTGGTGAACATCGACACCCTTGGCTACGACTTCATCCAGGGTCCGATGGGTGCGTGGAACTTCGCCTGCTTCGGCGCCACCGCCGCGGTGCTCGCGCTGTCCATCCGCGACCACGACCCGCTCATGCGCCAGACGTCCGGTTCCGCGCTCGCGGCCGGCCTGCTCGGCGGAATCTCCGAGCCGTCGCTCTACGGCATCCACCTGCGTTACAAGAAGATCTACCCGCGCATGCTCGTGGGCTGCTTCGCCGGCGGCCTGACCATCGCGATCCTGGGTACCCCGTTCGGTGGCGTGAAGACGAACGCGTTCGTGTTCACTTCGCTGCCGACCATGTTCGTGTTCGACCCGAAGTGGGTCTACATGCTCGCCATCGCGGTGGCCTTCTTCACCGCGTTCTTCATCATCCTGATCACGGACTACCGCACCCCGGAGGAGAAGGCGGAGGCGCTCGCCCGCGCCGCTGCCGCTCGCAATGCCGACGAGGCCGAGGAGGCTGAGCTGGTCGAGGACGAGGTCACGGCCACGGATGACCCGGCGAAGCTGACGTCGGCAAGCGATGCGGATGCCACTGTGCTCGCGCCCGTTGCGGGCGAGGTTGTTGCGATGGAAGCGCTTTCGGACGCCGCGTTTGCCTCCGGCGCCCTCGGCCAGGCCGTCGGCATCACACCCGAAAACACCAAGCTCACCGTGGTCGCCCCGGCGGCCGGCAAGGTGATTTCCGTGGCCAAGACGGGTCACGCCTACGGCATCAAGACCGATAATGGTGTGGAGCTGCTCGTCCACATCGGCGTGGACACCGTCAAGCTCGGCGGCGAGGGTTTCACCCCGCTGGCAGAGAAGAAGCAGATGGTCAACGCGGGCGACCCGCTGGCGGAGGTTGACTTCGCCGCAATCGCCGGCCACGGCGTGGACACGACGGTTATCACTACAGTGGTGAACTCGAAGAAGCTCGGTGGCGTCAATGACGTTGCGGACGGCACGGTCGCCGCCGGCGATCCTATTCTCGAGGTCACAACTGAGGTGAACACGAATGTCTAACCGCACCGTCCTGCACGGCATCGGCGTTTCGGCCGGCACCGCGTCCGGACCTATCGCTGTGGTCACGCCCGCAGTGGGCATCGACGAGCACGAGCCCGCCTCCACCGATCCGGAGGCCGACAGCGAGCGCATTCGCGCTGTGCTTCACGACGTCGCGGCGTCGCTTTCCGCACGCGCCGAGCACGCCAACTCGGACTCGGCGAAAGCCGTGATGGATGCGACGGCTTCCTTGGCAACCGACAAGGGCTTAATCCGCGGCATCGACAAGGAGCTGAAGAAGGGCACCGGCCCGACGAAGGCGATCCACGACGCGGTGGAGCTCTACGCCAACAAGCTGCGCAAAATCGGCGGCTACATGGCAGAGCGCGTCACCGACCTCTACGACATCCGCGACCGCGCCACCGCGCGCCTGCGGGGCCTGCCGGAGCCGGGGATCCCGGACCTGACCGAGCCGTCCATCCTGATCGCGCACGACCTCGCGCCGGCGGAGACGGCGACGCTAGACAAGAACCTCGTCCTCGGCATCGTCACCGAGGCGGGCGGCGCGACCTCGCACACCGCAATCCTGGCTGCGCAGCTGGGCATTCCGTGTGCCGTGCAGGTCAAGGGCATCGCGGAGGCGACTGTGGACGCCCCGCAGGTCGCCCTCGACGGCGGCGTCGGCGAAGTGATCGTCGCGCCGAACGCCTCCGACGTCGACGAGCTCGAGGAGCGATCCCGCCGCCGCGCGGCTGCCCTGGCCGGTTCCTCCGGCGAGGGCGCGACCCGCGACGGCTACAAGGTGAAGCTGCTGGCCAATACCGGCACGGCCGAGGACGCGCAGAAGGCAGCCGGCTACGACCTCGAGGGCTCCGGCCTGTTCCGCTCCGAGTTCCTCTTCCTCGACCGCGACGCAGCGCCCAGCCTGGATGAGCAGACCGAGACCTACACGAAGGTGCTCGAGGCCTTCGGCAACCGCCGCGTTGTGGTGCGCACCCTGGACGCCGGCGCGGACAAGCCGCTCTCGTTCGCGGACCTCGGCGAAGAAGAAAACCCCGCCCTGGGCCGCCGCGGCCTGCGCCTGTCGCAGGCGCGCGAAGACCTCCTTGCCACGCAGCTGGAGGCGCTTGCGGCTGCCCAGAACAACGTCCCCGACTCCGAGCTGTGGGTCATGGCGCCGATGGTCGCCACCGTCGAGGAAGCCAAGTGGTTCGCCGAGCGCGCTCGCGGCGCCGGGCTGAAAAAGGTCGGCGTGATGGTGGAGACCCCGGCGGCCGCCATCCGCGCCGGCCAGGTGCTGGAAGAGGTGGACTTCGCTTCCATCGGCACCAACGACCTGTCGCAGTACACGATGGCCGCGGACCGCATGCAGGGCGAACTCGCTGAGCTGCTCTCGCCGTGGCAGCCCGCGGTGCTGTCCATGATCCGCGAGACCTGCCGCGGCGGCGAAGCCACCGGCAAGCCGGTCGGCGTGTGCGGCGAGGCAGGCGGCAACCCGCTCATGGCTCTCGTGCTGGTGGGCCTCGGCGTGAAGTCCCTGTCGATGGCCCCGGGCAAAGTCAACGCCGTGCGCGCGGCGCTGCGCCTGCACGACTTCGACACCTGCCGCCAGATGGCCAACTTCGCCGTCGACGCCCGCACCGCCACGGGTGCCCGCGAGGCCGTGCTGAACCTCGCGGATCCGGTGCTGAAGGATCTGCTCTGATCCACGGAGTCGACGTCGACGGGCAAGGGCGTTGCGCTCACTGGCACTCCGAGCGCGACGTCGTTGCCAACACGTGCGGCGAATGCGAAAAATTCTGGGCCTGTTCGCTGTGCCACGATGAGTTGGCCGATCACGGGTTCGTGCCCGTCGATAGGCAACTGCCCTCCGTGATGTGCGGCGCGTGCGGGCGCATGATGACGTACGCCGAATACGGCGCGTCCTGCCCCTCCTGCGGGCACCCTTTCAACCCTGGCTGCAAGGCGCACGAGGATGTGTATTTTTGGCCTGTTCGCTAAGGGTGAACATCGCCTCTCACCTGCGCTTATCGACGACCATGCGGGTATCCGCGCACAAAGCAGGGAAGTGATGTCGGACCCCGGCGTTATGGTGGTGGACAACTGATTTAGGAAAGAAGGGGTCAGCCACATGTTCGAGCGGTTTACCGACCGGGCCCGTCGCGTCATCGTCCTTGCACAGGAGGAGGCGCGCGAGCTCAACCACAATTACATGGGCACCGAGCACATCCTGCTCGGCCTGATCAAGGAGGGCGAGGGCGTCGCAGCGAAGGCGCTCGAGTCCATGGGCATCAACCTCGACGACGTGCGCCGCGAGGTCATCGACATTATCGGCCACGGCACCCAGCCGGTGACCGGCCACATCCCGTTCACCCCGCGCGCGAAGAAGGTGCTGGAGCTTTCCCTGCGCGAGGGCCTGCAGATGGGCCACAAGTACATCGGCACCGAGTTCCTGCTGCTCGGCCTCATCCGTGAGGGCGACGGCGTGGCAGCCCAGGTGCTGATCAAGCTCGGCGCGGATCTGCCGCGCGTGCGCCAGCAGGTTATCCAGCTGCTGTCCGGCTACGAGGGCGGCGAGGGCCAGAACCCGGAGTCCCCGCAGCAGAACCAGCCGGGCTTCGCGGGTGCGGGCACAGGTCCGCGCGCTGGCGGCGGCCCGCAGGGCGGCGAACGCTCCAATTCGCTGGTGCTGGACCAGTTCGGCCGCAACCTCACCGCGGCCGCGAAGGAAGGCAAGCTCGACCCAGTTGTCGGCCGCGACAAGGAAATCGAGCGCGTCATGCAGGTGCTGTCGCGCCGCACCAAGAACAACCCGGTGCTCATCGGTGAGCCCGGCGTGGGCAAGACCGCCGTGGTGGAGGGCCTCGCCCTGGACATCGCCAACGGCAAGGTCCCGGAGACGCTGAAGGACAAGCAGGTCTACTCCCTGGACCTCGGCTCCCTGGTCGCCGGTTCCCGCTACCGCGGCGACTTTGAGGAGCGCCTGAAGAAGGTGCTCAAGGAGATCAACCAGCGCGGCGACATCATCCTGTTCATCGACGAGATCCACACCCTCGTCGGCGCAGGTGCCGCCGAAGGCGCCATCGATGCGGCGTCGCTTTTGAAGCCGAAGCTGGCGCGCGGCGAGCTCCAGACCATCGGCGCGACCACGCTGGACGAGTACCGCAAGCACATCGAGAAGGACGCCGCCCTCGAGCGCCGCTTCCAGCCGGTGCAGGTGGACGAGCCGTCCGTGGAGGACACCGTGCAGATCCTCAAGGGCCTGCGCGACCGCTACGAGGCGCACCACCGCGTGTCCTACACCGACGACGCGCTCAAGGCTGCCGCGACGTTGTCGGACCGCTACATCAACGACCGCTTCCTGCCGGACAAGGCCGTCGACCTGCTCGACGAGGCCGGCGCCCGCATGCGCATCAAGCGCATGACCGCACCGGAGGACCTGCGTGAGGTGGACGACCGCATCTCCGAGGTGCGCAAGGAGAAGGAAGCGGCGATCGACGCCCAGGACTTTGAAAAGGCCGCCGGCCTGCGCGACACCGAGCGCAAGCTGGGGGAGGAGCGCTCAGCCAAGGAGAAGAAGTGGCGCTCCGACGATTTGGAGGAAATCGCCGAGGTCGGCGAGGACCAGATCGCGGACGTGCTGGCCAACTGGACCGGCATCCCGGTGTTCAAGCTCACCGAAAGCGAGTCCAGCCGTCTCCTCCACATGGAAGACGAGCTGCACAAGCGCATCATCGGCCAGGACGAGGCAGTCAAGGCAGTCTCCCGCTCCATCCGCCGCACCCGCGCCGGCCTGAAGGACCCGAACCGTCCGTCCGGCTCCTTCATCTTCGCCGGCCCGTCCGGTGTGGGTAAGACGGAGCTGTCCAAGGCGCTCGCCGAGTTCCTCTTCGGCGACGACGACTCCCTGATCCAGGTGGACATGGGCGAGTTCCACGACCGCTTCACCGCCTCGCGCCTCTTCGGCGCCCCTCCGGGATACGTCGGCTACGAAGAGGGCGGCCAGCTCACCGAGAAGGTGCGCCGCAAGCCGTTTAGCGTGGTGCTTTTCGACGAGATCGAGAAGGCGCACAAGGAGATTTACAACACGCTGCTCCAGGTGCTCGAAGAAGGCCACGTCACCGACGGCCAGGGCCGCAACGTGGACTTCAAGAACACGGTGCTGATCTTCACCTCGAACCTGGGCACGTCCGACATCTCCAAGCCGGTCGGCCTGGGCTTCACCGGCGACACCGCCGCGGATTCCGATGCGCAGTACGAGCGCATGAAGGGCAAGGTCCACGACGAGCTGAAGAAGCACTTCCGCCCCGAGTTCTTGAACCGCATCGACGAGATCGTGGTGTTCAAGCAGCTCAGCCAGGACGAGATTGTCAAGATGGTGGATCTGCTCATCGGCCGCGTGGACAAGAACCTGGCCGCGCAGGATATGGGCATCGAGCTGACCGAGAACGCGAAGAACCTGCTCGCGGTCCGCGGCTTCGACCCGGTGTTGGGCGCCCGCCCGCTGCGCCGCACGATCCAGCGCGAGATCGAAGACATCCTGTCGGAGAAGATCCTGTTCGGCGAGATCGGCGCCGGCGAGATCATCACCGTGGACGTCGAGGGCTGGGACGGCGACGTCGAGTCCGCGCGCAAGGAGCGCGGAAAGGCCGCGCCGGACGCGAAGTTCACCTTCACCCCGCGTCCGCGCCCGCTGCCGGCCGAGGCCTTCGACGTGGAGCCGGAGGACGAAGTCCGCGACATCGAGCCGGAGCGCACCCAGCCGGAGTCCGAGGCCTCAGAGTTCCCGGATGAGCGCGACGATCAGAAGGGCAGTGACGGCAAGGACGGTAGCGAAGGCAACGAGGGCAACGGCCCCGAGCCGGTGTAAGCCCACAAGCCCAGGGCGCCGAGGACTGCGACAACGATCGCAGTGATCTCCACGGCGTTGAGCCCCTCCACTACCTCATACTCGGGGTGGTCGGAGGGGCACACCTGTTTCAAGGGCTTGCCCTTGAAGCGGTCGGAAAGCCAGTCCGAGACGTTGCCCGTCTGCAGCACCAGCGGCAGCGCGTGACCGGAGCCCGGCGCGCGCGGGGTGAGCTCGCGGCGGCCGGACGACAAGGGCTGCGTCGGCGAGCCCGGCACCACCACGCGGCGGTACTCCACATCGGCGCCGATCGCGCAGTAGTCCTCGGCCAACTGGGTGGCCTGCGGCTCCGGCACGAGGTCGTCGTCCGGGTTGGTCAGCACCATAATCGGGGCGTTCGGCTTCACCTTGCCCAACTTGTTGCGCTCGAGGTACTTGCCAATCCGCTCGTCTTCCTCCGCAATCTTCGCGAAGGTCTTGCCGTCGACGAAGATGTCGCCCGTGATCTTCGGGGCGCGCATCGACGCGTCCACCACGCACGACGTTTTCAGATCCTCCAACAGTTTCTTGCCGTCGTCGGTGAGGTACTCCTGGATGGCGTCGCGGAATTCGGGGTAGGTCTCCGAGTAGCTGGCGGCGGCGAAACCCGCCACGGCGGTGAGCATCGGCGCGGCTGCCTGCTGCAGCACGGCCAACGGGTCGGCCGGGGGAGCGCCGGCAAACGTCCCCACCACGTTGAGCTCCGGGGCGTAGTCGCCGACGAGCTCCGCGGCCGCCGCAGCCGCGCCGCCGCCCTGTGAGTAGCCCCAGAACGCCACCTTCTCACCGTCTTTGGACACGGCGCGGGCGGCATCAATCACTGCCCGGCCCTGGTCGACGCGGTTGAGGTAGGTGTGCAGACCGTCTGTGCCCAGCCCCATGTAGTCGGTGACGACCACGCGGTAGCCGTCGTCGAGAAGCATTTGCACCATCGGTGCCTCGTAGTTGATGTTCACCGTGCCGCCCGGGCCGAGCGAGGACAGCATCGACGACGCCGCCGACGGCGCGCACTGGTCGCCCAGGCCGCGCGTGCCCGGAGCGAGAACAACCAGGCCCTTCGCAAACGGCCGGTCGTACAACGCGCCGGTGACCGGCACTTTCTCGCCGCGCTCGTTGACGGAGGTGTAGCGGATGCGCTTGCCGTTGGTGCCCGGCACCCGCTTCTTCGCGTCGAGCTCGCCTGCAGCGTCGCCCGCCGCGCCGCCCAGCGCATGCGAGGACAGCTCCGGGATGGACGACAGCGACGACGCGTTGCCGATGACCTCGAACGTCGACGAGCCAACCGACGACAGGGACGACAACGATTCCGCGCTCAAATCCTCAGCGTGAGGGGCAGATCAGGAGCGGGACAGCAAAAAGACACCACCGTTTACGCATGGGAAGCAGTGTAAGCTCCCCTCCATGGGAATTCAGTACCGCAAGCGCCAAAAGCTCAGCGACGGCAGCTGGCTCAACTACTCCAAGTCCGGCGTGTCCGCATCACGGAAGATCGGGCCGGTCACCTTCAACTCCCGCGGCGGCGTGTACGTGAAGCTACCCGGTGGGCTGCACTACCGCGGCAGGTGGAAGTAGCCCTTCTCGTCCTGCTCAGCTAAACCGTCTTCGAGCAGGGAAAATAGCGCGCGGGAAAGCTGTGCGGGGTCGTGCCAGAGGGCGTCGATAAGCTTTTGCTCAACGGGGCTTTCAGACTCGCGCAACAGCAGCATGATCTTGCCGCGCACCTGGCGGTCGGTGCCAACAAACTTCTGAGTTCGCTTCTTCACCTCGGCCTCAGGCTTGCCGGCTGTGAGCCACGCGCACTCAGAACTCACCGGGCACTTTTCGCATTTCGGCGCCCGCGCGGTGCACACGAGCGCGCCGAGCTCCATCAGGCCCACCGAAAACTCGGGGCCGTTTTCCGCAGGTAGCAGCGCCGCCACCTGCTCGATCTCCTTCTTGCCGGGCGCCCCGAGCGCCTCTCCGCGCTCCACGCGCGCGACCACGCGCCGCACGTTCGTGTCCACAACCGGCACGTTTTTCCCGTACGCGAAGCACGCCACGGCCCGCGCGGTGTAGTCGCCAATGCCGGGGAGAGCCAGCAGCTTATCGACGTCCTCCGGCACCTCGCCGCCATGCTCATCCACGATGACCTGCGCACATTCCTTCAGGTGCAGGGCCCGGCGCGGGTAGCCCAGGCTGCCCCAGGCCCGCAGGATCTCGTCCGTGCCAGCCTGCGCGAACGCCGCCGGGGTGGGCCATCGTTCCATCCATTCCTGCCAGATGGGGGCGACCCGCTCGACCTGAGTTTGGTGGCTCATCACCTCACTGAGCAGCACGCCCCAAGCGGACGTTGACGAGTTTCGCCACGGCAGCTCGCGGGCGTTGGCTCGGTACCAGTCGATGATCTTGTTTGGGCGCAGTTTCGTCACAATGCGTGCAACAATAGTGGTCATGACTGACGTAACCGATCTCCAGGCCGCCACCACACCCCGCGAGGTGTGGGAGCTGCTTCAAGCCGGCAACGAACGCTTCGCCACCGGCAACACCGCGGACCCGCGCCGCGACCCCGCAACCCGCCAGCAGCTCACCTCCGGCCAGAACCCGGCAGTGTGCGTGGTGGGCTGCTCGGACTCCCGCGTGCCCATTGAGCTGCTTTTCGACGCCGGCTTCGGCGACATCTTCGTCATCCGCACCGCCGGCGGCTGCGTGGACTCCGCCGTATCCGCGTCCGTGGAGTACGCCGTGGACGGCCTCGGGGTGGACCTCGTGCTCTTCCTCGCCCACGAGAAGTGCGGCGCTGTTGGTGCCGCAGTGTCCGCGCTCGAGTCCGGCGACATCCCGCCGGGGCTGACGCGCGTGTTCGTGGAGAAGATTTCGCCGGCCGTGGCGGAGGCGAAAACCCGCGGCGAACAGGTGGAGCAGGCGCACGCCCGCAACGGCGCAGAGCACCTGGTGGCGCGCATCCCGGCCGTCATTTCCGGGCTGGAGCACAAGTCGGTCGGTGTGGTCGGTGCGCGTTACCGCCTGTCCGACGGCCGTGTCGAGACCACCTACGAAAACTTCGGCGATTAAGTTATAGGCATGTCGAACCAGCGCCCACTGCCTCCAGAGATTTACATGCGCCGCCGCGTGGCGGCACTCGTCATCCTTCTGGTGGTTGTGGCGCTTTTGGTGTGGGGCCTGTCCGCGTTCGCCCGCAGCGGAAAGACGGACGAGACGGAAACCACCCCCGAAACCGTGGCGGAAGCCCCGTCCACCACCCTGGCCACCGAGCCGACGGTGCAGCTTTCCGAAGAAAGCACGACACCGTCATCTTCAGAGGCACCCACCCAACCGACCGAGGAAACCGCCGCCGCCCCGGTGAAGAAGGGCAGCTGCGAGCTGGCTGACCTGCAAATCCACGCCTCCAGCAACCAGCCCTCGTACGCTGTCGGGGTCCAGCCGGTGTTCTACATGGAAGTGGAAAACCCCACCGACACCGACTGCGTAATCAACCTGGACGACGACCTGCTGCGCTTCGAGGTCTACGACATGGCCACCAACGACCGCATCTGGTCCGACACCGACTGCTACCCGCCAGTCGCTGCAGGCAACGTCGAGTTCGCGCCGGGCGAGAAGCGCCGCTGGGAAGCCCGCTGGTCCGCCACCGCATCGCAGCCCGGGCAGTGCGACAACCGCCCTGAAGTGAAGGCCGGCTCCTACTTCCTGCACGGCGTGATCGGAGAGAACGCCTCCGACGCCAGCCCCTTCAACATCACCTAAGCCGCTCGAGCGCCTGCGAATATGCGGGCGAGCCCGAGAACACCCCGAAGTCGCGCAGGTAGTTCACGGCCCACCCCATCGCCTCGGCATCGCCGGCTTCGCGCGCCCGCTGGTGCACGGACTCAAACACCATCGCGGATTCCTCGAAGCGCTCGCAGCAAAACAGGGACACTGCATTGTCGCAGAGCGTAAACAGGGTCTCTTTCGGGTTATTTGTTTTCGCCGCGACCGGCAGCGCCCACGACGACAAATCCACCGCCTCGGCCGCCCGCTGCGTTTTCTGCAGCGCTTTGACTACGTTGCCGACGTACTGAGAACCCAGACCATCCGACGCGCCGCTTCCCGCGTACTCGGAAAACGCAACTTCAAGACGATCTCGTGCAGACGGCCAGAGCTGACCGAACCCGGGATCCGCCGCGGAGGCGACCCACTGCGCCACCGCCGACGCCCCCTGCAGACGCCACCACGGCGAACCGTGCCCAGCGTCCACGATGTCCTGGGTAGGGGAGACCAGGTACAGCGCCGCGTCGAACTCGTCGGCGTTCAGCAGCCTGCGCATCACCAGCGAATACCGGCGCAGGGCGGTGTCAGGCTCTTTGCCGGCCGTGTCCAGCAGCAGGCAGGCCGCGGCGTCGCGCATCGCGCCCAAGTCCATGTAGTTCGCGGCCTTCACCAGTGCGAGATCTACTTCTTCCATGCCGGGGCACATGCGCTCCGGCAGCTGCGACAGCGCGTTCAGAAACGCCAGGGTGTCCAGGGGTCGCCGCGCTTCGTCCGCAAGCAGGGCGAGCTGGAACACCACCACGTAGTCCAGCGACGGGTGGAACGCCACCGCGCCGGCGGCGTCAAAAATCTGGCGGGCCTGCTCCGTGCTCAGATCCAGGTCCTGCAGCACCATCACCTGCTCCACCAGCTGGTCCGGCTCCGGCAGGTGCGCGCCGACTGGAGCCGTCAACGAAAACACCACCGTGTCCGCGAAATCCGCCAGGTCGAGGCAATACCCATCCACGCGCCTGCTCGTCCCCCCGAACGCCTCCGCCAGCGACGCCACCCGCGGGTCCGTGCCAGGCCACCGCGGGGAGGTGAACCGCACGAGCGGACGCTCACCCAACCCAGCGTCCACCGCGGCCGCGAAGAACTCCCCGAGGGCGCCCATCGCCTCCGCCGGATCCTCGATGAACGGCTCGGTGCCGGAGACCAGGCCCGACGCTTGGTCGTGCAACCCTCCCCGCAACAGAAACGTCGCCGTCTCAATCACTGCAACAACGTGGTGTGAATCTGCCGTGTGTTCGCGGAGCACGTGAATAGCCCGCTGAATTTCCCCCTCATTCATGGCGCCTACTGTAGCAAGGACAGCGCCTCCGCGAGGGTGGAGACGGGGCGGACCGTCAGGCCGTCGATAGACAGCTTCTCTCCCGCAGGCACGATGGCGCCGGTGTAGCCCATGCGCGCCGCTTCTTGGAGGCGCCGGCCGAGGCTGGGCACGCGCCTAATCTCCCCGGCCAGTCCCACCTCGCCCACAACCACGGTTTTCGCAGGCAGCGGCTTCTCATGCAGGCTCGACCACGTAGCAAGTGCGACCGCGAGGTCGGTGGCCGTCTCCGTGATCTTCACCCCGCCGACGGTGGCCACGTACGCGTCCTTGTCGTTCGTGCGCTCCCCGCAGCGCGCTTGCAGCACCGCCAACACCATGGGCACCCGGTTGAAATCCAGGCCGGTGACCACGCGTCGCGGGCTCTTGTTCACCGGGTCCACGGTCAGTGCCTGCACCTCGGCGAGGATGGGGCGCACGCCGTCCATCGCCACCGTCACCGCCGACCCGTCCGGCGTTTGTCCACGGTGCGACAGGAACAGCCCCGACGGGTCCGGCACCTCCCGGATACCGCCGGAGGTCTGCTCGAAGCAGCCGACCTCATCAGTCGCGCCGAAGCGGTTCTTGATGCCCCGGAGCAGTCTTAGCGACGACTGCCTGTCCCCCTCAAAGTTCAACACCACGTCCACCAGGTGCTCCAGCACGCGCGGGCCGGCGACGTTGCCGTCCTTGGTCACGTGGCCCACAAGCAGCACCGGAATGTTCGTGGTCTTGGCCAGCGTGGTCAGCGCCGCCGTCACCGCGCGGGACTGCGCCACGCCACCGGCCACGCCTTCGACGCCGGCCGCGTGCATGGTCTGCACCGAATCCACGATCAGCAGCGAGGGCTTCAGCTGCTCGACGTGCCCGAACACCACGTCCAGGTTGGACTCGGCGGCCAGGTACAGCGTGTCCACCAGTGCCTCTGTGCGCTCGGCGCGGGCGCGGACTTGGCCCGCAGACTCCTCCGCCGTGACGTAGAGCGCCTTGCGTCCCTGCTTCGCCCAGCGCGACGCCACTTCCAGCAGCAGGGTGGACTTGCCCACGCCGGGCTCGCCCGCCATCAGCACGACAGAACCGGGCACCACACCGGAGCCGAGCACGCGGTCCAGTTCTCGGATGCCGGACTTCACCGTCTTCGTCGCCGCGGCCTCGACCTTCGTGATCGGGCTTGCGGGGGCGGACGGCGTCAGCGAGGACGTCTTCACCGGGCCCGACGCAACCGGCGCCTCCTCTTGGAGCGTGCCCCAGGACCCGCACTCGGGGCAGCGGCCGAGCCACTTCGGGGAGGAGTAGCCGCACTCGGTGCAGGTGTGGATAACACGGGGTTTCTTTGCCATGCGCCACACCGTATAACACGGCCCCGACACGGCGTTCGAACACGAAAAAACCGCTGGTCAAACCAGCGGCAAATTCTAAAAGAGGAACTAAACCTCGCGGTCCACCTGGCCGGAAGCCAACGTCGGTGCGGACACGGTCGCATCCACGTCCACCGAGCCGGTGTCGAACTTGAAGGTGACCGGGACGTTGCCGCCGTAGGCGAAGCCCTCGTTCACCAGGGAAGTGGCGGTGTACTCGATGCAGTTGTCGTTCTTGTCCTGCGGCATGCGCTCCAGGCCATCCTTGGAATCCGCAACCAGCGCGCAGTTGTAGGCGATTGCGGAGGTGCTGGAAACGGTCGCCGGCTTGCCGTCAACTTCCACGGACTTCAAGGTGTGGTCCTTCATGGAGGTGTCCTGGTTGGTGGCGGTGAACTTCAGTGCGGCCTGGCCGTCCTCAGCGAGCACCACGGTCACGTCGTGCACGGCGACGGAACCGTCCTCGGTGGAGGCGCTTGCGCCGTCAACGGCCGCAACCTGGTTCGAGGTCTGGGTGATCTGGCCGGCGGAGCAGCCGACGAGGGCCAGGGTGGCGCAGCCAGCGACGGCGGCGGCAGCGACGCGCTTCAGGGACTTCACGGGGGTGTCCTCCATCATCAAACTCATTCGAGGGTTTTCTCCGCCTTACTCTAGCGTCTGCACAGTAAGTTTTCCCACTTGCTCCCCCTATTGGGCGAGCCGACCTTTGGTCGTCGAGAAGCAAAATGCTCGGTGGTAGGGTGTTGGGGTCTGAACTTCGCCTAACGACGCAAGGAGCCGCAATGGAATTCAAGGTCGGAGAAGTGGTTGTGTACCCGCACCACGGAGCGGCCCGCATCGCCGATATCGAGCAGCGCGAGATGCGCGGGGAGACGCTCGATTACCTGGTGCTGCAGATTCTCCACTCGGACCTTGAAGTGCGCGTTCCGGTGAAGAACTCCGAGCTTGTCGGCGTGCGCGACGTGGTCAACGAGGAAGGCCTGCAGAAGGTGTTCTCTGTGCTGCGCGAGACCGACGTGGAGGAGGCGGGCAACTGGTCCCGCCGCTACAAGGCCAACCAGGAGCGCCTCGCGTCCGGCGATATCAACAAGGTCGCCGAGGTTGTCCGCGACCTCTGGCGCCGCGACCAGGGTAAGGGCCTTTCCGCTGGTGAGAAACGCATGCTGGGCAAGGCGCGCCAGATTCTCGTCGGCGAGCTCGCGCTGGCGGAGCCGGTGGACGAGAAGAAGGTCGACGAGATGGACAAGCAGATCCAGGCCATCATCGACGAGCAGGTCAAGGCCGGCATTTCCGTTGATCCGGGCCAGATCGACGACGATGACGAGGTGGATCTGGACGACCTCTCCTTCGACGACGAGGACGACGACAAGTAAATTGCGCCGCGAAACAGTGGCGGTCGTCGCCGCCGCCGGCCAGGGAACCCGCCTCGGCGCGGAGGTGCCCAAGGCGTACGTGGAGCTCGGCGGCCGCACGCTGCTCGAGCGCTCCGTGGCCACGATGTCCGAGGTAGTCGACCATGTCGTCGTGGTAGTCAGCCCGTCGATGGAAGCGCGCGCCCGCGAACTTCTCGCGGACTATACGGTCCAATTCGTGCACGGGGGCGCGGAGCGCGCGGACTCCATCTTCGCTGCGCTCAAAGCAATTACGCTTGACGACGCCTGCGTGGTCGTCCACGACGCCGCCCGCGCGTTAACCCCCGCCGCGATGGTCTCGCGCGTGGTCGACGCGGTGCTGGGTGGCGCCCCCGCCGTCGTGCCGGTGGTGCCGGTTGCGGACACGGTTAAGCGGGTCTCGGGGGACGTTGTTGGGGAGACCCTGGACCGGTCCGCGTTGCGCGCCGCCCAGACGCCGCAGGGCTTTGACCTGCGGATGCTGCGCGAGGCGAACGAAAAGTACCTCGCGGAGAAGCCCGCGTTTGTCGCCACCGACGACGCCTCGTTGATGGAGTGGTTCGGGGTGCCGGTCGCGACCGTGGAGGGGGATCCCATGGCGTTCAAAATCACCACCCCGCTGGATCTGAAGCTCGCGGAAAGCGTGGTCGGCGCAGCCTAAGGCCCGTGTCGGGGTCGTTTGCTATAGGTACGCGTGGGGGACTCTTACCTTCTTGTGTGTTCGAAAAAGAGTCCGAAAAAAGTTCTAGAAAACCCTTGACATGAAATATGTGTCGGCATTATGTTCGATAGTAGTTTCGGGAAGGAGGGTGAGACATGAGCGGAACTTTTATCACTGAGAAGGAAGGTTGCCCAGTCGCTGCTGCTGGCCAGGCGATGCGGGAAGCGGAGTTTGCAGTCTTCCACAGTTACGCCAAGCCGTTGGTGGAAGTGGAGGACTTCGAACTAGAGGCCCATTCGATCGCGATGGCGGTAGGGGAGAGCCAGAGTTGGGCTGAAAGCGGGATTCTTGGGTATTCGGTGCTGGCGGATCTGCCGAAGCTGCGTGCGTTGCAAGAAGCGACCCGAAGGCTAGATGTTCGGCGGTTGTCGGCCATCGAGTCCACGCTGAACCGCCTCAACGATCTGGCTACGCCAGACATTCTCGCGGACATGGATGAGTATCTGGTCAAGGTATTCACGCCGAGGCGGGTGGGGGCGGAGTTGCCGTCGCCAAGCTCGCTGCGTCGCCGTCTGCGCGAGCGGATCCAGCGCATCGATTCCGACCTCGCGCCGAACCAAAAGAAGATCAAGGAGCGGAAGAAAGAGAAAGACCTGCCGTTCGGCACCTGCCGGAGCATCTTCTACGGCCAGGACGACGGCGATGCCGGGCTGAATGTGGAGGGCGACCCCGTCACGGTCGGCCTGATGGAGCGTTTCGCCGAACAGGTGGCGCGCGAGCACAAGCTCTCAAGGGACGACGCGATCAAGGCAATCCTCACCGGCGAGATTCGTGCGACGCCGAAGGTCGTGCTCTACATGTTCACCTCGAAGACGCCGGGCAGCTCGTACTACATCCCGAACTTCGGGTGGACCGACGCCGACGGCACCGCCGCGGTAGAGCAGATGCTGGAGGACAACCCGCCTCACATCGTGGACCTTGACGAAGCGGAACATGCCGAGACTGAGGCATACGTGCCCACCGCCGCCATCCGTGCGCTGGTGCAGGCCCGCGACGGGGTGTGCCTCTGGCCCGGCTGCAACGTGAAAGCCGAAAACTGCCAGCTGGACCACCGCATCCCGTACGACGAGGGCGGCAAGACCACCGCGTCCAACCTGTTCAGCCTGTGTGCCCACCACCACAACGTCAAGACCGATCGCCGCGTCTACTACGCGCCTGACCCGGTCACCGGCGAAATCGTGTGGCTGCACGCGGACGGTACCTTCCAGGTCTCCGCCCCGGAAGGGTTCATCACCGACTACCTGCAGCCGGTGAACCCGAGATGGAAGACGACGCTGGAGCAACGCCGCCAGAAACGCAAGGACCGTGCCGAGTTTTACAACCGCTGCCACTCTGCGGTGGAGAAGTACGAAAACGACTTCGACTACGACGCATGCATGGCCACGATCCGCGCGATGGAGGACAGGTTCGGCATGACATTCGAGTATCCGCCGAGTAAGGAGCCGGAGGACACCCTAGATACCCTCGCCGCGCTGGAAAAGCAATGGAAGGAGATTGAGCTCGAGGAGATGCAGGGGTACTACGCCGTCCACGACTTCGGCGAGCCTGAAGTAGCGTCGTACCTATGACAAATCTTCGAGTAGGCACGGCGTTCGACGCCCACCAGATCCAACCCGGGAAAGAATGCTGGATCGCCGGCATCCTCCACGAAGGCCAGGACGGCTGCGAGGGCCACTCGGACGGCGACGTGGTCAGCCACGCCATCGTCGACGCCGTGTTGTCCGCCTCCGGCCTGGGCGACCTCGGCTCCTTCGTCGGCGTCGGCCGCCCGGAGTACGACGGGGTGAAAGGTGTCCAGCTTCTGCAGGAGCTCAAAGAGCTTCTCGACGCCCACGGCCACAGCGTCGTCAACGTCTCCGCCCAACTCATCGGCCAGAGCCCGAAGATGTCGCCGGTGCGGGAGGAGGCGGAACGGGTGCTCTCGGAAGCCCTTGGTGCCCCGGTGTCTGTTTCGGCGACGACGACGGACCACATGGGGTTCACCGGCAGCGGGGAGGGCCGCGCGGCCATTGCGACGGCGTTGGTGGAACGAAAGTTCCCTATTTCGTAACTAAAGTTCCCTACCTGCGGTTTTAGCTTCCGTTCAGAGAGTTTTCGGCTTATCGTGACCGCATGCGAAAAATACGTACAGCGCTCGCTGCGGTGCTTGGAACGGTCGCGGTGGCCCACGCCCCCATCGCGGCGGCGGTCCCGGCGATGCCGCAGGGGTACCCCATTGAGAACCTGGACACGGAGTGCAGCGCCGGTGTCACGCCCGAGTGGCGCTACGGCGAGACCGCCCGCCGCTACCTCGCGGACGGCACTCTCCAGTTCACCAACCGCACCGACCAGACCGTGCCCTACACGGCGACGGTGGAGACGGGCACGAACCGCAAGATCGAGGCCAACTCGAAGGCGGCCCTGCCCAGCGGCTGGGACACCACCGCGAAGGCCGACATCGGCCTGAAGGAGTCCAACGGCTGGATCGAGGGCGAGACCTTCGGCCCGATCGAGCTCGGCCCGGGTGAGTCGTTCCGCGTGGATTACGGCGTGCTGGAGAAGGACTTCATCTCCATGTTCGTCACCTGCGACAACGGCGTGCTGCGCAACGCCCCGGGCGCGAACGTCATCCGCGGCACCGGCCCGGCGGAGCGCTACGCGTTCGCGTACATCATCAAGGCGGACGGCTCCGTGTCCAACCTGGCCATGGAGATCCCCGCCCGTGCTGAGGGCGCGAACTCGAAGCCTGCCGGCGACACGTACACCGCCACCTCTGGTCCGAGCTTGGAGAAGGTGGCGGGGGAACGGGACGCCGTCGTAAAGCCTGATGCTTCCTTCCGCCGCGACGAGGAGTGGCCGCAGCTGAACGAGCCCGCACGCGAGGGCGACAAGTCCTGGTACCCGCACGACATCGAGGCGGTGGCGCCGACATTCCGGAAGCCGGGCTACTCGCAGGACTTCCTCAACTGGTCCAAGGGCGATTACACCTTCCGCCCCGTGACGGACTACGTCGTCGGTGCGGAGAACAACCAGTACCTGAACTGGATGGGCGAAGACGGCCGGTTGCCGGAAGGCTGGCTCACCTCCGTCGGTGCGGTCAAGCGCGCCTACATGCCGGTGAACACCCCGCTGAAACCCATCGACCTGAAGCCGGGCGACCGCGTCCGCGTCGAGTACGGCACCACGATGACGCGCATAAACTACAGCGAAATCTCCGCCGGCCGCGACGGCAAGTACTCCCGCGTGGTCACGCACCCGCAGTCGGCGGCGCCGTCCGGATTCTGGGCTGAGGCCACCGTGACCAGCAAGGACGGTACCGAGCGGGTCATTGACGTCACCCCAGACGAGTACCGCAACCTCCCCGTACCCACCCAAACCTACCTCTAAGGAACAACCATGAAACGCACCATCGCACTGCTCACCACCGCCGCTGTTATCGCTCTCGCCCCGGCCGCGAACGCCCTGCCGCAGCGCACCTACGACGAGACGAACCCGACCACCATCGGCGACAAGTGCGCCAACCCCGGCGACCGCGGCCAGACCGTGGAGATCGTCCGCAGCTACTTCGACGGCTCCGCCGGCACCTGGACCGTGGCCAACTACAACGACGAGCCGCTGCCCGTGACCCGCTCGATCACCGAGACCAAGACCAAGACGTGGAACGTCACCGCGGGCCTGAGCTTCGACGTGGCCAAGCTGATCCAGTTCACCTTCTCCACCAGCTACACGAACGAGCAGTCCTACGAGGTCGGCGAGAAGGTCGGCCCGTACAACATCGCCCCGGGCAAGACCGCCGTGCTGCAGGCCGGCTGGATCGTCTCCGACTTCAAGGGCCAGGAGACCGTGTGCGGTGCAAACGGCACCTGGGAAGCTGCCGGCAACACGTTCACCGCGACGATGCCGAAGGAGCGTCACGTCCGCGTGAGCACCCGCGACAACATCGACTGGGGTGCGTAAATGAAACGGGTGATCCCTGCGCTGGCGGCAATGCTGCTGTTTGCTGCCCCCGCCAACGCGCAGTCCTACGATTTCGAGCTCCCGCAGCGCTGGAACGAGGACCTCGCCCCGGGCAGCCATTGCGCCACCCCGGGTCTCACCGACACCTACGTCGACGCGACCCGCCGCTGGTTCAAGCAGACCGACGCCGCGAGCGTGGGCAACGACACCGAAGGACCGGTGCCGGTGGAGCAGACCGTGAAGCAGAAGCGTGTGCAGACCCTGGAGGTTTCCGGCACCTTCACACCGAAGGGTGACCTGGTGAAGAACGTCTCCCGCGCGTACGGCTGGAACTACGTGCACCAGGCCACCTGGTCGCTGAACCAGGTGGTCGGCCCGTACACCCTCGATGCCGGAAAGCAGGGACGGCTGGTGTGGGGCTTCACCATGCTCGACGGCGACGCGCAGGACGTGAAGTGCAGCGCGGACCAGGTCTGGGAGCCGGTGGGTAAGCCGTACGAGTTCAGCGTTCCGGAGGCGCGCTACTCGGAGCTCAAGGTGGACGAGTCGTCTCTGTAGACTGCGGTGTTGTGAAGCAACGCATTTTCGACACCAAGACCCGCACACTGCGCGACTTCGAGCCGATTAGGCCCGGCCACGTCTCGATTTACCTGTGCGGCGCCACCCCGCAGGCCAAACCGCACATCGGGCACCTGCGCTCGGGTGTCGCGTTCGACATCGTCCGCCGCTGGTTTTTGGCCAACGACTACGATGTCGCGTTCGCGCGCAACGTCACGGACATCGACGACAAAATCCTGACCAAGGCGCGCGAGCACAACCGCCCCTGGTGGGAGTGGGTCTCCACGTACGAGCGCGAGTTCACCCGCGCGTACGACACCCTCGGGGTGCTACCGCCGTCCGTGGAGCCGCGCGCGACCGGGCACGTCACCCAGATGGTCGACTACATGCAGCGGCTTATCGACGCAGGCTTCGCCTACACCCGCGAAGGCTCCGTCTACTTCGACGTGAACGCCTGGGTGAAAGCCGGCGGAGACTACGGCTCGATCTCCGGCAACAAGCTGGAGGACATGACGGGCGACGACCCGGACTTCGCCCTGTGGAAGGCCGCCAAACCGGGCGAGCCGAGCTGGCCCACCCCGTGGGGCCCGGGCCGCCCCGGCTGGCACCTCGAGTGCTCCGCGATGTCCACCTGGTACCTCGGCTCCGAATTCGACATCCACGGCGGCGGGCTGGACCTGCAGTTCCCGCACCACGAAAACGAGCAGGCGCAATCGCATGCGGCCGGCGATGGGTTTGCGCGCTTCTGGATGCACAACCACTGGGTGACCATGGCGGGCGAGAAGATGTCGAAGTCGCTTGGCAACGTGCTGTCCATCGACGCGATGCTCGAGCAGGTTCGCCCGGTGGAGCTGCGCTACTACCTGGGCTCCGCGCACTACCGCAGCGTGCTGGAGTACTCGCCGGAGGCGCTGCAGGAGGCGGCGGCCGGCTACCGGCGCATCGAGGAATTCGTC
>NZ_JAKRMZ010000050.1:0-1077 GCF_022345915.1 Corynebacterium sp. ACRQP
CATTGCGCGTGCAGTTGACAGCCTGCACCATTTGCGCCCCACAACACCGCACACGCAACCCCTGCCAGGTATCACACGCACACGGTTTAGCCTCATCCGCTATCGCTCGCCACTACACACGGAATCACAATTGTTTTCTTCTCCTACGGGTACTGAGATGTTTCACTTCCCCGCGTCAACCCCCACACAGACTATGTATTCACCTGCGGGTAACACCACACAACTGGTGCTGGGTTTCCCCATTCGGACATCCTCGGATCAACGCTTTGTTGGCAACTCCCCGAGGCATAACGCAGCCTCACACGTCCTTCATCGGCTCAGCATGCCAAGGCATCCACCATACGCCCGTAACAAAACACACGGACACACAAACAATCAAGGTACAAACACCAAAACACAAAAAAGAAAGATACTCGCGTCCACTATACAGTTCTCACACAACACAACCCCCACACACAACCAACCACAACCAACGCGGCCAGCCCACATGAGAGCCCAACAGGAACAACCATGTGCTGCCCCAGACACCCAACAGTGCACCAACGCATACTCTTTTGTCACGCAAACCGGTGTGACCACCCAACCCCAACACCATGTGAGCGCACAACCCCTTCTCAGCCCAGCCGCACCACCATCCAGACGATGCCACCATGACCTTGAAGGTGTGTCTCCACCCGGCAAACAAACATATGGCAGTCGCACACTCGGCGACTCAACCACACAAAACAACACCCACAACTGCGGGCGAATAATAAAAGCTCCTTAGAAAGGAGGTGATCCAGCCGCACCTTCCGGTACGGCTACCTTGTTACGACTTCGTCCCAATCGCCGATCCCACCTTCGACAGCTCCTTTTGACAGGCCACTGGCTTCGGGTGTTACCAACTTTCATGACGTGACGGGCGGTGTGTACAAGGCCCGGGAACGTATTCACCGCAGCGTTGCTGATCTGCGATTACTAGCGACTCCGACTTCATGGGGTCGAGTTGCAGACCCCAATCCGAACTACGACCGGCTTTACAGCGATTAGCTCACCCTCACAGGCTCGCAGGACGCGTTGTACCGACCATTGTCGCAG
>NZ_JAKRMZ010000051.1:0-1028 GCF_022345915.1 Corynebacterium sp. ACRQP
GACGCGTTGTACCGACCATTGTAGCATGTGTGAAGCCCTGGACATAAGGGGCATGATGATTTGACGTCATCCCCACCTTCCTCCGAGTTAACCCCGGCAGTCTCTCACGAGTCCCCACCATAACGTGCTGGCAACATAAGACAAGGGTTGCGCTCGTTGCGGGACTTAACCCAACATCTCACGACACGAGCTGACGACAACCATGCACCACCTGTACACCAACCACAAAGGGAAAGACCATCTCTGGCCCGGTCTGGTGTATGTCAAGCCCAGGTAAGGTTCTTCGCGTTGCATCGAATTAATCCACATGCTCCGCCGCTTGTGCGGGCCCCCGTCAATTCCTTTGAGTTTTAGCCTTGCGGCCGTACTCCCCAGGCGGGGCGCTTAATGCGTTAGCTACGGCACGAACCCCGTGGAAGGGACTCACACCTAGCGCCCACCGTTTACGGCATGGACTACCAGGGTATCTAATCCTGTTCGCTACCCATGCTTTCGCTCCTCAGCGTCAGTTACTGCCCAGAGACCTGCCTTCGCCATCGGTGTTCCTCCTGATATCTGCGCATTCCACCGCTACACCAGGAATTCCAGTCTCCCCTACAGCACTCAAGTTATGCCCGTATCGCCTGCAGTCCCGCAGTTAAGCTGCGGGCTTACACAAACGACGCGACAAACCACCTACGAGCTCTTTACGCCCAGTAATTCCGGACAACGCTCGCACCCTACGTATTACCGCGGCTGCTGGCACGTAGTTAGCCGGTGCTTCTTCTCCAGGTACCGTCACAAAAACGCTTCGTCCCTAGCGAAAGGAGTTTACAACCCGAAGGCCGTCATCCCCCACGCGGCGTCGCTGCATCAGGCTTGCGCCCATTGTGCAATATTCCCCACTGCTGCCTCCCGTAGGAGTCTGGGCCGTATCTCAGTCCCAATGTGGCCGTACACCCTCTCAGGCCGGCTACCCGTCGACGCCTTGGTAGGCCATTACCCCACCAACAAGCTGATAGGCCGCGAGCTCATCCCACACCGAAAAA
>NZ_JAKRMZ010000052.1:0-980 GCF_022345915.1 Corynebacterium sp. ACRQP
ATGGGCTACGCATCACGCCTCACACAAAAAACACCAGGATTTACCGTGGTGTCGTGCCACACGCTTGCACCGCAATCCAATCAGCGGCTCGGCTACCTCACTGCGTCACCCCATCACTGACCTACAACGGATCAGGCCCCACGCATCACCACCAACCAACCATCCCGAAGGATGGCAACGGTCGGCGGGTCAGGGTGGTTAGTATCACCGCTTCGATACTGGGCGCGCATATACGGGTACGGGAATATCAACCCGTTGACCATCGACTACGCCTGTCGGCCTCGCCTTAGGACCCGACTCACCCTGGGAAGACGAACTTGACCCAGGAACCCTTAGTCATCCGGCGGGCAAGATTCTCACTTGCCATTCGTTACTCATGCCTGCATTCTCACTCGCATGCAGTCCACCGCTCCTTCCGGTACGGCTTCACCCCACACACGACGCTCCCCTACCCAAACAAAAATGTTTGCCGCGGCTTCGGCGGTGTGCTTGAGCCCCACTACATTGTCGGCGCGGAACCACTCGACCAGTGAGCTATTACGCACTCTTTCAAGGATGGCTGCTTCTAAGCCAACCTCCTGGCTGTCTTCGCGATCCCACATCCTTTTCCACTTAGCACACCCTTAGGGGCCTTAACCGGCGATCTGGGCTGTTTCCCTCTCGACTATGAAGCTTATCCCCCACAGTCTCACTGCAATGCACCACTTGAAACCGGTATTCGGAGTTTGGCTGACGTCGCTAAGATGATAGTCCCGCTCAACCAACCAGTAGCTCTACCTCCGGCAAGCTCACATCACGCTGCACCTAAATGCATTTCGGGGAGAACCAGCTATCACGGAGTTTGATTGGCCTTTCACCCCTACCCACAGCTCATCCCCTCAGTTTTCAACCTAAGTGGGTTCGCGCCTCCACAACCTCTTACAGCTGCTTCACACTGGCCATGGGTAGATCACCCCGCTTCGGGTCCAGGACATGCCACT
>NZ_JAKRMZ010000053.1:0-869 GCF_022345915.1 Corynebacterium sp. ACRQP
GTGTTCAAAAGACCGAAATGGTAGCGGTGTGGTGAGTATCCGGTAGCGGCTGAGTGAGTACCCGGTAGCGGAGGCTCACCCGGGCTCGGCACCGGCGGCGAGCCGGTCAAGGATTCTGGGATGGCCGCGCTATCAGGGGGTGATACCGGCCCTCCGAAGGCTCGGTGCTGCCGTATTCCGAGTAGTTGGTACCTGGACAGCCGAGCCGGGCTGACTGTATAGCCCTGGCTGCATGCATTAGTCGTTCGAGCAGCCTACTGAGGCGGTGCCTTTGCGCATGGTGACGGTTTCTATGCGAATTCGGTGGCCGCTATGTTGCAATCAGCTCTCCGTTGGCGTTTTTCGAAATGCCCGCAACTGTTCAGTGAGTCCTCGGTGCTGCGAACGCTCGGGGACCGGGCTCCTCAGAATGTTCCACTACCACTGTTGTCGGCTTGGTAGCGAGGCAGCGGTGTAGTTCGCGAGCGGGCTCCAGGCGTCTCCTTTTTATGACAGACCACGCTGACACAGCCTCACTGAAACACGGTACTTCCAGCATCAACTATGAAAGAGTCCTGCAGTACCGAGTACGCGGAGCACCGGTACCAACTACCCCGAATCGACGGGCATCAAGGATAGGCTTGGGCCGCTCCTGAAGCGAGATGAACTGCAACCGGGCTTGGTTCAATTTAGTGCCGAAGAGTCGGGCCGACAGTGGAGGCTTCCGCGGCATAGCTCCAATTTCATCATCAGACTCCATCCGGAACGTGCCGCACCCGAATGAAGCGGATACAGGAACAATCACCCCATGCAATCTGAGCCGCTACCGGATGCTCACTGAAGCGCTACCGGATACTCACGACACCGCTACCAAATAGCCGGTCGCAACA
>NZ_JAKRMZ010000054.1:0-861 GCF_022345915.1 Corynebacterium sp. ACRQP
GGTGAGTTTGAGCCGGGCTGGGTCGTCGAGCGGCATCACTGCGAAGTGCGCGGCAAGCATGTCGGTGCGGTAGAACCTGGCGGAGTAGTCGTTGCGGCATGCTGCGGTGATCAGAGCTTGGGCGAGGTAGGTCTTGCCGACTGAGGATTTGCCCAAGATGACAATGTTTTGGCCCAGGTGGCACCATTGTCCGTGAGCGAGTCGGCTGACTTGTTCTGGGTTGATGTTGCGGTCAGGTGCGTAGACGACGTCTTCGAGGCAGGCATCGGGGTTTGGCGATCGTGATGCCTTGAGCAGTTTGTTGATGCGGCGTTCGCGTCTGGCCGCGACTTCTTTGTCGAGTGCGTAGAGCACCTTTTGGGAGAAGGTCCACGTGTCGAAGGCTGGGTCGTTGGCGATGTCGATGACGCTTTTGCCGAAGGCTGTCATGCGCATCGCTGTGAAGTCCGCGAGGACGGATTCGTCGAGGAAACGCTCTTGAGGCGGGGTCGGTGGGGTCATGGCGTTGTGGTTCCTTTCTTGATGAGGTTGTCCAGACTGAACTGTGCTGCGCCACCGAGGTAGGCGCCGCTGGTGTCGCGTGTGGCAGCGGCGGGTGCGTGGGCCCGATGCCCAGGTGTGGCCGGTGCCGGTTGGTCGAAGCCGTGTGGTCGGGTTGCGGCTTCTTTGCGTACGGCGGCCATCATGTTTTTGACCGCGGTGTAGGACACCGCCCGGCGGGTCCCGTCGGAGGAGACCAAGCGCTTACATGCTTCTTCCAACACGAGCTTGTTGGCGTGTTTGCCCATTGACAGCACGTTCCTGCACGATTGGTACGCCTGGGCCGGGATTGCTTTCGCCGTGATCATTTCCTCGATGACT
>NZ_JAKRMZ010000055.1:0-768 GCF_022345915.1 Corynebacterium sp. ACRQP
CGCCGCGTGTGCTGGCGGCGGGGGAAGTACTCGATGAGGAGACGTTGACATCGCTTGACGCTGTGGCGTTCGTGTTCTCCCCGTACCGCGTGACCGGTTCTGGCAGTTGGTTTCATCCAGCACAGCAGCGGCAGATGATCACGATTTACAACCTGTTGCCCAATGGCACGAAAGGCCCGTGGTGCGCCCGGCAGGGAATCCAGTATCTCAATATCAAGCGTTGGGCCCGCGCACTGCAGAAATCGAAAACCGTGGACGACGGCCTTGACGGCGTCGAGCGCGCCAAACACATGGCTGATGCTGCCTACCTGGGCAAACCTAGTGCGGAGTACATCCGTGAGGTTGTCGTCGAGTACGGGTTAGTGCCGTATGGCCAGAAAGAAGCCTGGTTGGTGGCGCATGGACTTGCTGGTCACACCGTGCGACGCTGGACAGCAATGGTGGCTGACGGTGATCTGCCAACACGCACAAGACCAAGGAGGGTTGGAACGTTGACGATGGATGAATGCGCCGAAATTCAGCAGCTGCGCAAGGAGATCTCCGCGCTGACGCAGGACAAACGCAAGCTCGAACTCGATGCCAAACGCCGTGAAGAAGCAATGCAGCGTGCCTTAGATAAGGCGACGGAAAGGGCAGAGCGGGCTGAACTGGCCACTGATGTGTTGGGAAAAGCTTTAGCGACCATGCCAGGAGCACCTGGCGTGGACTCAAACGCGGAGGAAAAGTCCTCACCGACGCCCAACAACGCCTCTACGAGCAAGGCCGGCA
>NZ_JAKRMZ010000056.1:0-712 GCF_022345915.1 Corynebacterium sp. ACRQP
TGAAGTCGGAGTCGCTAGTAATCGCAGATCAGCAACGCTGCGGTGAATACGTTCCCGGGCCTTGTACACACCGCCCGTCACGTCATGAAAGTTGGTAACACCCGAAGCCAGTGGCCTGTCATGGGAGCTGTCGAAGGTGGGATCGGCGATTGGGACGAAGTCGTAACAAGGTAGCCGTACCGGAAGGTGCGGCTGGATCACCTCCTTTCTAAGGAGCTTTTATTTGTGTGCCCGCAGTTGTGGGTCATTGGTTGTGTGGTTGAGTCGCCGAGTGTGCGACTGCCACGAAAGTATTTTGCCGGGTGGAGACACACCTGAGGGTCATGGTTGCATCGTCTGGATGGTGGTGCGGCTGGCCTGATAAGGGTTGTGCTCACATGGTGCCTGGTGGGTGGTCACACCGGTTTGCGTGACAAAAGATTTGATATGCGTTGGTGCACTGTTGGGTGTCTGGGGCAGCACAAGGTTGTTCCTGTTGGGCTCTCATGTCGGCTGGCCACGTTGGTTGTGGTTGGTTGTGTGTGGGGGTTGTGTTGTGTGAGAACTGTATAGTGGACGCGAGTATCTTTCTTTTTTGTGTTTTGGTGTTTATACCTTGATTGTTTGTGTGTCCGTGTGTTTTGTTACGGGCGTATGGTGGATGCCTTGGCATGCTGAGCCGATGAAGGACGTGTGAGGCTGCGTTATGCCTCGGGGAGTTGCCAACAAAGCG
>NZ_JAKRMZ010000057.1:0-667 GCF_022345915.1 Corynebacterium sp. ACRQP
GTCGCCGGCCCGATCTTTTGGGCTTCGCGCAGGAAGTAATCGCTCGTCCACAGTCCCTGGGTGTGATCCATGTTCGCCGGTATGTGGTCGGCATCGGTGACATACGCCCCGCGGGTGTGGGAAAGCGTGTGGGTTGTAACGGCACGGCCACCATCGAAGACCGTGAGCACTTGCCCGGTGATGCGCACATCGACAGTGCGGCCAACGAGCTGGTGCGGCACGGAGTACCGCACGCTGGCTACGGTGATGTGGAAATCCGGGGCGATCTTGGCGCGTTTCCACTCGGTGCGCTGCCACGGGGTATCGGGAAGTGCTGTCAACAGGTGTCTTTCATGCGCATCGAAAATGTCTTTGCGGCTTGACTGCTGGTGACGAAACGGCACCGCCTAGTTGATCTGGTCAACCAACTGCCTCATGCGCGTGTTGAGTTCGTCAAGGTCGACGCACTGGTGACCATCGAGTGCGTGGATGACCTTGTGGGTGACGATCTTGACTGCGGCTTCGACATTGGCTTTGTCTTTCGGCCGTTTCGACCTTGTGGGCAGCGCTGCGGTGTTGTAATGCTCCAAAAACTGCTCGTAGGTGTCATTGACCTTGCGGTTTCGATCCGCCGCGCTGATCGCGTTCGACGCAGTCGAGGCATTATCCGGCACCACAACCTCAGGCA
>NZ_JAKRMZ010000058.1:0-662 GCF_022345915.1 Corynebacterium sp. ACRQP
TGTGCTGGGACATCACGTTTTTGCCTGGCCAGTACTACGGACAAACCTTCGCGTTGCACATGGTGATCGATCTGTACTCGCGCGCCATCGTCGGGTTCGTCGTCGCAGAACGAGAAAACAGCCAGCTTGCAGCAGCGATGTTCGCCGACATCTTCACCCGTTTTCCAAATGTGCACACTGTCCACTCCGACAACGGCGCTGCCATGACCAGCAAACGACTCGGCAAACTGTTTGCCGAACATGGTGTGGCCCGCTCATTGAACCGGCCGCACACCAGCAACGACAACCCGCACACCGAGTCGGTGTTCCACACCCTAAAGACCAGGACCTACTACCCGAAAACCTTCACCACGCTGGGCGAAGCAAACACCTGGGTCAGCGCCTGGGTGCCGGTCTACAACGCCACCCCACACAGCGGGATCAACTACTACCCACCACAAGCAGTCCTCGACGGCACCTGGACCGAACTGCAACGCAAACGAGAGGAAGGGATGCGAAACGCACTCAGCGAAGGCATCATCACACAACTACCGGACACCAAAGCTGGCACAGGCCTCCCGGCAGAAGTCAGCATCATCCGCACCACCACCCAAACCGCCCCAACCCCACAACCCATCACGATCTAACACCTAAACCCGTTCACAACCACTTGACACAAAGCG
>NZ_JAKRMZ010000059.1:0-629 GCF_022345915.1 Corynebacterium sp. ACRQP
CTACCCACAGCTCATCCCCTCAGTTTTCAACCTAAGTGGGTTCGCGCCTCCACAACCTCTTACAGCTGCTTCACACTGGCCATGGGTAGATCACCCCGCTTCGGGTCCAGGACATGCCACTAAAAACACCCTATTCGGATTCGCTTTCGCTACGACTACCCCACAAACGGGTTAACCTCGCGACATGCCGCTGACTCGCAGGCTCATTCTTCAAAAGGCACGCCATCACACACAAAAAAGTGCTCTGACGGATTGTAAGCGCATGGTTTCAGGAACTCTTTCACTCCCCTCCCGGGGTACTTTTCACCATTCCCTCACGGTACTTAATCCACTATCGGTCACACTGAGTATTTAGGCTTACCGGGTGGTCCCGGCAGATTCACAGCAGATTCCACGAGCCCGCTGCTACTCGGGGAAAACACAAACCACACAACCACACACACCTTCACGTACAGGACTTTTCACCTACTCCGGCGCACCATCCCAGATGCTTCCGCTGATATGTGCACATTGCGCGTGCAGTTGACAGCCTGCACCATTTGCGCCCCACAACACCGCACACGCAACCCCTGCCAGGTATCACACGCACACGGTTTAGCCTCATCCGCTATCGCTCGCCACTACACACG